>NZ_NWQG01000113.1:0-4559 GCF_002529485.1 Mesorhizobium sanjuanii | reverse complement strand
ACATCGCTTCGGATCAATCGCACAGAGGTTGGGTCTGAGCCTCATCGCGCGCGATCGCCAGCTGCTGCTTGAGGCGGCGAAGTTTTTCCCGGCCTGCGTTCTTGCGAGCGATGGCGACGCCGTAGGAGATGATATCGATCGCGATCATGTAAGCGTAGCGGATTGACGCCGGGCTCAGAATGTCTTCGTCGGGAGGGGCGTCGATGGGCAGCAGCTCATCCACCGCGGCGGCGAGAGGTGTTCCGCTTGGGGTCAGAGCAATCGTTATCGCTCCGTATTCGCGAGCGACGGATACGGCCTTCTCAAGCTCGCTATTGGCGCCCGTGAGCGAACAGCAGATGACGACGTCCGTGCGTTCCACGCTTGTCGCCAGCATGAATTGCATCTGGTGATCGTTACAGGGGATGACACGTATGCCCAGCCGGAAAAAGCGGTTCTGGATCTCCTCGATGAGCCATGAGGAGACGCCGCCGCTGCCGAATGCGTAGAGCGTGTGACAGACACTGATCTTGTCGACCACTGCCTGAGCGCGTTCGAGATCGACGTTGTGGTGCATGTCCGCAATGGTTTTCTGTGCCCGTTTGCTAACGCGCTCCGCAACCTCGGCGATAGATCCAGGCGGCGTCTGGGGTTCGAGATAACGGATGCCGATGCGCACCGATCCCATGATTTTAAGCTTGAGATCCTTTAAACCGTCACACCCGAGCATGCGGGAAAACCGAGTGACGGTTGGCGCAGATACATCGAGCCAAGCGGTGAGTTCCTCGATGGGTTTCTCGACAAAACTATGCGGCTCGCTCAAAATCGCGTGCGCGATCCGGCGGTTTGTTTTGGAAAACTCTGACTGCCGGTCAACAATTAATCCGATAATGTCTTGTGCATTACGCTTGTCACCTTGGATGACCGCGCCATCATTAGGTTTTAGTGAGTGATTTTCTTGCGACTGATCGCGAGCCATTGACTATCTCCCTAGGAATTGATCTCGCAACGTGGGCGCGTGCCCGAGGCTGAGAGCGATGGCACGCGCGTCGTCTTCCGTCGCGACCGCCCGCTTTCGGTGTGCTGCATCAACTTACTTCCCCCATACCGTTTATGACCAAGCGGATTTAGGAGCTCATTGACCCGAGCAAATTACGGTACCGCCTTTGCGTTCGATACCGCAAATCGGCGGGGCGCATCAAAGGCATTTTCCAGCGAGGTAGCTTGGCTCGACTATCGGAACGGATTGTCAAGATTGCTTACGCTTCCTGCTCGCTCTTGGCCGGCCGCCGATCCGATTTCGGAACAGTTCGGTTATCCATTAATCTAGCATCCCTGCAACGAACTGCACCGTTCGCGATCAATCCACGAACGGTGAGCGTCCCAAATGCTGCGGGGTCCGCCAGCGAGCCGGACTCCAGAGAAGCTGTGGCGCATCCGCCTCGTAGACCTTGCCGTCGGGATAGCTGATCAACTCCATCCGCAACCCCCACGGCGCCACGAAATAAACCCAGGATTCGCCCGCTCCCGATCCCTGCGCAATCACGGGTTCGAGTAGCCGAAATGGCGAGCCTGTGTGACATACATTGCAGACATCCCACCTCTGATGTAATTTAGCAATTGATCAGGTGAGGGCTTGTCCGCTGTCGTGGCGGCTTTTCTCCCGGGTCGTGTCTCGGCAGGTTGCATGCTCTCTAACGGACCTTGAACCGCAAGTTGTATTCTTGTGGTCATGAGGTAACGGCGGTTAAGGGATTTGCCATGCTCCGACGTTGCGGCTTCGTTGTAGCCCTCATTATCGCAAGCCTTGCGGCCTTCGACGCGTCCGCGCTCGAACGAAGGGTTGCCTTTGTTATCGGCAATTCCGACTATCGGGAAATCTCGGCCCTCAAGAACCCGGCCAAGGATGTGGCGGACGTATCCGATACGTTTCGGCAGGCTGGTTTCGAGGTGTTCGTTGCGAGCAATCTCACCAAGCTGCAGTTCGAAGACCAGTTCCGCAACTATTTGGCCGCCGTGGATGGCGCCGACATCGCCGTCGTCTACTATTCCGGTCACGGCTTTCAGATCGGCGGCGAAAATTTCCTGATCCCGGTAGACGCGTCGCTGAAACAGCCGGCCGACGTCGAGGTCCAGGCAATCAAGCTGAACGACGTGCTGCAGCAGATGCGTTCGAAGTCGAAAATCCAGGTGATCATTCTCGATGCCTGTCGCAACAATCCATTCCCGCGCAAAGATTATTGGCTGAGGGATCAGCTTGTTGTCGCCAGCGGCGCCGGCCTGGCGCAAGTAAGAAGCTCGCTGAACACGCTGATCGCATTTGCCACCGAACCTGGCGCCGTTGCCTATGACGGCGCCGGCGACCTCAGTCCTTTTTCATCAGCGTTTGCTCGTCGCGCGCTGGCCCCCAATCAGGAGATCCGCACCGTCATGTCGGCCGTGCGCCGGGATGTGGTTGAGGCGACAAAGGGCCTGCAGGTTCCCTGGGAGAACTCTTCGCTGGTCGACGACGTCGTTCTGATGCGTCGCAGCAGCCGCCCATCGCTGCCGCCGGTGCTGGAGAAGGTTGTGCTGTCTGGAGCCGGGCCTATCAATCTGGATCTCCCCGAACCGGTCGAGATCGACGGTGGGACAGTCACCGTCAGCATCGAAAGACCGCCCACGCTCGGACGCCTGATGCTGGACGGCAAGGTCGTCGAGGCGGGAGAACAGATCCAGGGCAAGGACCTGCCGCGTTTGCAGATGGATGTCCCAAAGGGAATCGGC
Organism: Mesorhizobium sanjuanii; assembly: GCF_002529485.1. Taxonomy (NCBI): domain Bacteria; kingdom Pseudomonadati; phylum Pseudomonadota; class Alphaproteobacteria; order Hyphomicrobiales; family Phyllobacteriaceae; genus Mesorhizobium; species Mesorhizobium sanjuanii. The sequence goes on along the minus strand of NZ_NWQG01000113.1, from coordinate 1,814 downwards.
GCGACGGAAGAGATGGATATGCTGGCCTATGCCGCACGCGACAATTGGGGCGGCGAAGCCAGGGGCATGCTGGTGTTCCGGATCAAGAGCGGCGAAGGACCCCAGGGCGAACAGGTGATGGCCTCGCTCGAAGCCGAGCAGAAGCAGCAGGTGCTGGAGCGGGGGATCCATATCACCGGCGCCGCCGAGGCGATCGAAAACCGGGAAATCGACATTCCCGTCGGCGTCGGCCCGATTCCGCTGAAGCTGAATTTCCCGACACAGGACCCCGCGGTCAGCCTGAAAGTTGCAAGCTATCCGGCAACGGGAACACTCTCCCTGCCGGATCGGATCCTGTCGCCCGACTCGAGCCTGATGGCCGATGAGGTCGACCGGCTGCGCTATGAGCCCCAGATCGGAGCCGGCAAAACGGTCGAGGTCGCCTTCGAAATCCGGGCCGGCAGCGCCGCATCCAAGCCCGCCACGATGAAACTGTCGCCTGCCGTCGATCCGTGCGACTCGGCCGCCGGTGAACCCCTCGACCTGCAAGGCGTCGTCCCCGGCCTGCTGCCAAATGAAATCGGCACTGATGCGGTGAAGCTCTGCGAGGCAGCAGTCAAGGCATATCCGGATGTGCCGCGCTTCCGCTATGAACTGGGGCGCGCGCTGCTTGCAGCCCGCAAAGTCGACCAGGCCAGGAAAGCCATCCAGCAGGCTGCCGACAGGGGGCACGTCCGCGCCGTTTTCGAACTCGGCTACCTCTACGCGACCGGAACGGGCGTGCCTGTCGATCGCAAGCAGGCCAACACGTTCTACGCAGCTGCGGCCGACAAGGGCGATCCCTACGGGATGACGTCGTGGGGCCGTGCCTTGTTCAATGGCTACGGCGTCGAGCGCGATACGGCCAAGGGGCTGGACCTGCTGCTCAAGGCGGCGGCGATGGGGCACACCTATGCCATGAACGATCTCGGCGCGATCTTCACCGAAGGCCGCAACGGCGTGACCGCCGATCAGGCCCGCGCCGTTGCTTTCCTGGCTGCTGGCGTGGAGCGGCAGGACATGTATTCGATGAACCTGCTTGCCCGGAACTATCTGTCAGGCGCGGGCGTCGAGAAAAATCCGAAAACGGCGGTGGCCCTGTTTCAGAAAGCCACCGAACTCGGCCAGCCCTATGCTCCGGGCAACCTTGCGCGCATGTATCGCGACAGTGTGGGCGTGGAGCGCAACCCGGCGGAAGCGCAAAGACTGTTCGAGATGGCGACCATGCGGGGCGACCCGTCCGGTGCCTTCGATCGCGCGGTTCTCGAAATGGAGAAGGGCGAAAAGGCCGACCAGGTCACGGCCGTCCGTTTTCTGGCATTCGCGGCCGCGCTGGACACCCGCAATCAGTTGCCTGAGGCCCGGACGAACCTCGCGAAATTCGGCACGAAGGTGAAAACGACGGCGTTGAAGCAACTGCGCCAGGAACTCAGGTCGAAGGTCCCCGCATCCGGTTCGCTGGACAGTCAACTGGTCGGCGCGGCCAGGCGGGTCTGGGAAGAAGCCAACCCGCGTCGGGACGTGTTTTAATCAATCAGGAGGGCAGATGGTGCACGGGACATTCAAGCAAGCAATCGTCGGAACAACCCTGGCTGGCATGCTGGCGGGGCTCACAGGCTGCACGTCCTTGATGCCGCCCGAACCGGCGCCGCTGGTGGAGACCTCGCCGCCGAAGGTCGTTCGCAGGGTGCCTGTTGAGCAAAAGGTCGTTCGCAGGACATCTGTAGAGCAAAAGGTCGTCAAGGCCGCCCCCAAACGGGTGGTCAAGAAAAACGTGATCAAGCCGGTTGAGGAAG
>NZ_NWQG01000112.1:0-29315 GCF_002529485.1 Mesorhizobium sanjuanii | reverse complement strand
TACTTCTTCGGCTGTTCTCTCGCGGTTGCGACGGACCGCACCGCACCAGGGCGGATGCCGGGGGGGCGGGCCGTTTGTACGAACAAGGTCGCTGAGCGCACCCTACGAGGTCGGAGGTCAGGTTCACCCTCGGCGAGTTGCATTCACCCCTTCGAGCAAGGCGAGCAGGCCCTTCAAAATCTCGACCGGTGGCGGCGGGCAGCCGGGGATGTGGAGATCTACGGGCAGCACCTCCGACACGCCGCCAACGACGGCGTAGCTGCCGGCGAAGCAGCCGCCGTTCCTGGCGCAATCACCGAGCGCGACCAGCCATTTGGGGTTGGGGGTCGCGTCCCAGGTCCGCAGCAAGGCCTCGCGCATGTTCTTCGTCACCGGCCCGGTGACGAGCAGCACATCGGCGTGGCGAGGCGAGGCGACGAAGCGGATGCCGAAGCGCTCGATGTCGTAGAAGACATTGTTCAGCGCGTGCATTTCGAGTTCGCAGCCGTTGCAGGAACCGGCATCGACGGCTCGGACCGACAGGCTTCGGCCCAACCGCTTGCGGGCGGCGCCGTTGACGGCGCGGGCCAGTTCGTCGACCGCCGCATCGCTCGCCAAGGGCGGGTGCTCGGTGAGAGGGGGTCTGACCAGGCTTTCGAAGAGAAGCTTGCGCATGACAGAATGCCTTAGAGCATGGTTGGTCTGGTTCGACCATGATCTTTTCCGAACCGAAGGTTCGCGATTGCGGGTCTAGAGATCATGGCCGGAATAGGAGCAGTTGAACGACTTGTTGCAGAGCGGAAAGTCGGCGACGATGTTGCCCTCGATCGCCGTCTCGAGAAGCGGCCATTGGAACCATGAGGGGTCGCGCAGGTGGCAGCGCTCGACCATGCCGGCCTCGCCGATGCGCAGCCAGGCCAGGATGTCGCCGCGGAACCCCTCGACCACCGCCATGCCTTCCCGCGGCCCGTTCGGCCCGGCGATGTCGACATGGATCGGCCCTGCCGGTAGGTGCTCCAGGATCTGTTCCACCAGCGACAGGCTCTGCTCGACCTCGCGGATGCGTATCCAGACGCGCGCGTTGACGTCGCCTTCCTGCAGCACAGGCACATCGAAGGCGAGTTCGTCGTAGGGCGGATAGCCTGGGCTGCGGCGCGCGTCGAAGTCGCGGCCCGAAGCCCGACCGACATAGCCGCCGGCTGCATATTGCCGGGCGAGTTCCCCCTTGAGCCTGCCGGTGGCGACGGTGCGGTCCTGCAGCGAGGCGGTGTTGTCGTAGAGCTCGACCAGATGAGGAAAGCGCTGTCTGATCTCGGCGACCACGGACCGGATCGCGACCGTCCCTTCTTCGCTCAGGTCGATTGCCGCTCCGCCGGGCACGACACGGTCACGCATCAGGCGATGGCCGAAAGCCGCGTCGCTTGCGCGCAGCACACGTTCGCGCAGCGCGCCACAATGGGCAAGCATGATCGCGAAGGCGGCGTCGTTGCAGATGGCGCCTATATCGCCGAGATGGTTGGCGAGGCGCTCCAACTCGGCCATAAGCGCCCGTAGCCAGACGGCGCGCCGCGGCACGTCGACGCCCAAAGCCGTTTCGGCGGCTCGGGCAAAGGCAAGCGAATAGGCCACGGTGCTGTCGCCGGAGGTCCTGCCCGCCAGTCGGGCGGCGCGATCGACAGGCGAGCCTTTCATCAGGCCTTCTATGCCCTTGTGTACATAGCCGAGACGCTCCTCCAGCCGCACGATCGTTTCGCCACTCGCGGTAAATCGAAAATGCCCCGGCTCGATGATGCCGGCATGCACGGGTCCGACCGGGATCTGGTGCAGGCTCTCACCCTCCGCGGCAAGGAAGCGGTAGGAAGACGCCGCGGCTGGGGTCTGGGGCGCCGCCGCCAGGGGATGGCTCACTCCCCATTGGCCATGGTCAAGCCAGCGACGGGTATCCGGGAGGCCCTGTGGCGAGAGCCCGAACAGATCCGAGGCTGCACGTTCGAGCCGCAGGGCGGGTGGATGCCGCTGGCCGACCGATGAGTAGCGGCCGCCGGGACATTGCAGACTGATGACGCCGATACCGCGAACCTCGTCGAGCAGCGCCATGTGGATGGTGTCCGGCTCGCCCCAGAGGCCGAGCAGGCTCCAGCGGCCCTCGGCAAGCTGCTCGACGGCAAGGTTCCAGGTTTTTGAAGCCACCATGGCGCGTCGCCAGGGGGCATGGTGTTCGACAGGACGGCCGGCCTCGATGAGGTCGGTCAGCGCGGGCATCTTCCTTTTGCTCATCCGCTTCATCCCAGGATGGTCGCGACGTGCTGGAACCAGGTGACCAGAGGCGGCGGCAGGTAGATGCCGGCGCCAAACACCAGGGCCAGATGGGAATACATCGGCACGTAGGATGCCTCGACCGGCGCAGTGCTGCCGCGCGGCTCGCCGAAGGCGACGCCGGTCAGCCGAAGCAGCAGGGCGCCGAAGGCGAGCAGAAGCCCGAACACCAGCGGGATCGCCAGAAGCGGCTGTCTTGCAAATGTCGAGCTCACGATCAGGAATTCGCTCATGAAGATGCCGAGCGGCGGCAGGCCGGCAATGGCAACGACGCCGATGACGAGCGCCCAGCCAAGCCCGGGATGCGTTTCCGTCAGCCCTCTTATGTCGGCGATCTTTTGTGTCCCCTTGACCTGCGCGATGTGGCCGACGGCGAAGAAAATCGCCGACTTGGTCAGGCTGTGCATGACCATGTGCAGCAGGCCGGCAAAGTTCGCCAGCGGGCCGCCCATTCCAAATGCAAACACGATGATGCCCATGTGCTCGATAGAGGAGTATGCGAACAGGCGTTTGATGTCGCGGCGGCGGTAGAGCATGAAGGCCGCGAAGATGAGAGAGGTGAGCCCCATTGCGATCATCAACGGCCCCGGAGCTATCGCCTGCGGGCTTGCGGCGAGCAACATCTTGAAGCGCAGCACGGCATAGAGCGCGACGTTCAAGAGCAGGCCCGACAGCACCGCCGAAATCGGCGTCGGGCCTTCGGCATGTGCATCGGGCAGCCAGGCATGCAAGGGGGCAAGGCCGACCTTGGTGCCGTAGCCAAGCAGCAGAAAGACGAAGGCGACGTTGAGCAAAGCCGGGTCGAAATGCGCTGCCTGTTCGATGAGCACCGTCCAGACCATGGCATTGGTGCCCTCGCCGACGACCGGTTGCGCGGCCATGTAGACGAGGATGGTGCCGAACAGCGCAAGCGCGATGCCGACGCTTCCCAGGATGAAATACTTCCAGGCGGCTTCCAGCGCCTCGTGCGTGCGATAGATCCCGACCATCAGCACGGTGGTCAGCGTGGCAAGCTCCACCGCCACCCACATCAGGCCGATGTTGTTCGACACGAAGGCGAGGTTCATGCCGAACATCATGATCTGGTACATTGCGTGATAGAATCTGAGGTTCGGCGCGGTCAGCCGGCCGGTCTCCAGCTCGTGGGCGATATAGGTCGCGCTGAATATACTGGTCGTGAAGCCGACGAATGTGTTGAGCACGATGAAGACGATGTTGAGATCGTCGACCAGGAGATACTGTCCCGGCTGCGGCCGGTCGGTGACGAAAAGCGAGAGTGCGGCAAGCAAGGTCAGCAGGCTGGCGACGACATTCAGGCGCGCCGTCACCTTGTAGTTCGGCAACACGGCCATCAGCGCCGCCGCCAAGGGCGGTATCAGCAGGATGGCGGCCACGGCGTCGAAGGAAAACGCGGTCAACGGCGTTCCCCCCTGTAGTCGTCGAGCGCGCCGACATCGACCGAATCGAAACGTTCGCGGATGCGGAACAGGAAGACACCGATGACGATGAAGGCGATCAGGATCGAGAAGGCGACGCTGATCTCGACCACCAGCGGCATGCCCTTGGCGCCGGTGGCGGCGAGCACAAGGCCGTTCTCCAGCGACATGAAGCCGACAACCTGGCTGACGGCATTCCGGCGGGTGACCATTACCAGCAGGCCGAGCAGGATGATGGACAGCGCGAAGGCCAGATCCTCGCGCGCCAGCGGATCGGCGTCGGGAGTGACCCGCAGCATCAACACCATGGACAGCGTCACCAGGCCTATTCCGGCCAGCATGGTCGGACCGATGCCGACAGCGGTCTCGATGTCGCGGTGGATGCCGAGCCGCTGGATGATGCGGTGAAGCCCGACGGGAATCACGATCGCCTTGAACACGAGGGCGATCACCGCGGTAACGTAGAGATGGTGAGCGTCCTGGACATAGGCCTGCCAGGCCACGGACAGGGCAAGCACGACCGCGTGGAGCGCAAAGACGTTGATCAGCGCAAACAGGCGATCCTGATAGAGCATCATGAAACTGACCAGCACCAGGCCGCCGGCGAGCAGATGGGCAATATCGAAGGTGAGGCCGTTCATCAGAGGCTCCGTGAGACGAACAGCAGGAGTGTGCCGAGCAGGGCCAGCATGAGCGCCACGCCGAGGAAATCCGGGACGCGAAAGACACGCATCTTGGCGATGGCGGTCTCGAAGACGGCCAGCAGAATGCCACAGACGGCAAGCTTGCCGACATAGGTGACGGCACCCAGAACGAGGAGTTGCGGCCTGGCCCCGGAGGTCACCAGCCCCCAGGGTATGAAAACGCATGAAATCAGCGAGACATAGAGCAGAAGCTTCAGGAAGGTGGCAAACTCGATCATCGCCAGATGGCGGCCGGAATATTCCAGGACCATCGCCTCGTGAATCATCGTGAGCTCGAGATGGGTCGCCGGGTTGTCCACCGGTATGCGGGCGTTTTCGGCGATCGCCACGATGACGAGAGCGACCAGCGACATGCCGAGCGACACCCGCAGACCGACATCCGGCGAAGCCATGAAGGCAGCGACGGTGGAGAGTTGCGTCGCGCCGGCGACGAGCGCCAGGCTGAACACGATCAAAAGCATGGCGGGCTCGGCCAGCGAAGCGATCATGACCTCGCGGCTTGCGCCGATGCCGCCAAAGCTCGTGCCGACATCCATGCCCGCCAATGCGAGGAAGAACCGGGCGCTGCCAAGCAGCGCGACAATGGCGATGAGATCGGCGGTCCAACTGAAGGTGAGGCCGGTGGCGAATGTCGGAATGAGCGCGGCGGCGACCCAGGTGGCGGCAAAGATCAGGTAGGGGGTCACGCGAAACAGCCAGGATGCGTTGTCCGCCAGGACGACCTCCTTGCGCATCAGCCGCAGGACATCGCGGTAGGGCTGGATCAGCGACGGCCCCTGGCGGCGCTGCAGTCTCGCCTTCACCTTGCGCACGAAGCCGCTCAGCAGCGGTGCCAGCAAAAGCACCAGCACCATCTGCGCGCCCTGGACGGCCAGTTCAAGGATCAGGGCCATAGCGCGAGCACCAGAAGCAAGGTGACGAGGTAGAGAAAGACCAGGGTCAGATAGCGCCGGATGGTCAGGAACTGCAGGCGGTTCAGCTTCTCGGTCGCATAGCCGACCGCGCCGGCGATCGGCTGGTAAAATGTCTCCCAGATCACATCGTGCATTTCCACGGTGAGGCGCGCCGGCCCGGTGGCGCCCGGCGGCGGCATTTCCACCTTTTCCCTGGCACGGAATGCAAATGTGCCGAAGACGCGGCGGATGGGCTGGGCGAAACTGACGGCCGTGTATTGCGCCGCCGGGGTGATATCCGGGAAACCGCAACCCCAGGCAGGACCGCGACGCAGCGCGTGCGAGGCGAAGCGGTGGATCACCACGGCCGCGAGCGAGGCGGAGATCGTGATGAACACGAGCACCAGCAGGCCATTATAGGAACTGCGGCTCTCGGCGATCGGCACGATCGACAGCCAGGGCTGCGCCATCTGCACCGGCATGCGGCTGCCGATGAGCGATAGCGTCACCGGTGAAATTCCGTCTATGACAAAGCCCGGCAGAATGCCGGCAAGCAGACAAAGAGCCGCGAGAGCGAACATTGCCGCCAATGAGTAGTGATCGACCTCCCGTACCTGCTCCATCGCCGCGGAGCGTGGTCGGCCGAGAAATGTGATGCCGAACGCCTTTACGAAACAGGCCGCGGCCAGCGCCGCCGAAAGCGCCAGCAGGCCGCCGACCGCGGGCACCATGACTTTCAGGCCCCACTGCGGCAGGTCAGGGCTCTGCAGGATGGCCTGGAAGGCCAGCCATTCGGAAACGAAGCCGTTGAAGGGCGGAAGTGCCGAGATCGAAACGCAGCCGACGAGAAAGACAAAACTGGTCAGCGGCATGCGATGGATAAGACCGCCCAATTTCTCCATGTTGCGTTCGCCGGTTGCGGTCAGCACGGCGCCGGCGCCAAAGAACAGCAGGCTCTTGAAAAAGGAATGGTTGAGAACGTGGAAGAGTGCCGCGGTGAGCGCCAGTGCCGCGGCCGACGGCATCGCGTTGGCCTTGAAGGCGAGCGCGAGGCCAAGGCTCGCGAAGATGACGCCGATGTTTTCGATGGTGCTGTAGGCGAGCAGCCGCTTGAGGTCCTTTTCCATCAAGGCGTGGAGGATGCCGAGAACCGCCGTCAGGCCGCCGAGGAAAAGCACGACGACGCCCGACCACCACGCAGGCTCGCCGAGCAGGTCGAAGATGACGCGTATGAAGCCATAGATGGCGACTTTGGTCATGACGCCGCTCATCAGCGCCGAAACGTGGCTCGGCGCGGCCGGATGAGCGAGCGGCAGCCAGACATGCAAAGGGACAAGGCCGGCCTTGGAGCCGGCGCCGAGCAGCATCAGGGCCAGAACGGCGGCGGCGACGAACAGGGTTGGCTCGGCGGCGCGCATCGCGTCGAATGTATAGGTTCCGGCCGGTCCGGCCAGCAGGCCGAAGGCGAGCAGCAGCGCCAGCGTGCCGAAGCTCGCCATAACCAGGTAGATGTAACCTGCCCGCGTGTTATTGGGTTCGCGGTGGTGCGCCATGACGAGCGCCCACGAGGCGAGCGACATGAATTCCCAGGACAACAGGAAAGTGAAGGCATCGTCGGCCAGGACGACGAGGTTCATACCGGCAAGGAAGGCCGGGAAGAACGGCAGCACGCGGTGCGGCGCGGACTCGTGGCGGCCATAGCCAAGTCCATAGAGGCTGGCGAAGGCGCCGCCGAGGTTGACCACGACCAGGAAAAAAGCAGATAGCGCATCCAGGCGGAAATGGGCGCCGATCCAGGGCAGGCCGAGCGGCAGCGTAACGACCGACACGCCGGCGGGATCGCTGACCAGATGGCTTGAGACGGCCAGGAACATGACGGCCGTGATGCCAAGGATCAGGCCGTAGACCAGTTGTGTCGCCGAATCGCGCCGGCTGATCGCTATGGCCAGCATGGCGGTTCCCAAAAGCGCTGCGACGCCCCACAGCAGAAGGGCGACGATCGAAATCACGGCAGGCTCCCGCCGGACCCGGCTTCGGTATTGTCGGCGCCGGAAATCCTGACCTGACCGGAGCCTTCTTTCAGCCGCACCCCGCGCCCGCCGGCATGGCTTGTCGCACCTTCCCCGATCAACTCGATGCCGGCGGCCTCAAGCGCTGCAATCAACTTCATGAGGGAATCGACATTGCCCCGGATCATCCACTCGCTGGCTTCCATGCGCTGGATTGTCGGCACTGACAGGCCGGACAATTCAGCAAGCCTGCGCTGATCGATGCCGAGCAGCGCCCTGGCGGCACGCAACTGTGGGGCGGTTATCACCAATCGCTCTTTATCAATTTTAGGATATGAACTCTACGCGCTGCAGCCTACATTAAAATGTGTCATAGTCAATAACTGATGTGTGAGCCATCTGTTTTGATGTCGACCGCCACGACGGTGACGTCCCGGGCTGGCGGCTGCTTGACGTCTCGCGCAAGAACAGACGGCGCAGACTGCACCCCTCAATAAAACCTTGGGATCGGGCCGTTCTGCGGGGTGGTGCGGTCGCCGAGGTCCAGAAAGACCTCGTCGATATAGCACCAGCCCCAGCCTTCCGGCGGGTCGTAGCCTTCGATGAGCGGATGGCGGGTGGCGTGGAAGTGTTTTGTGGCGTGGCGGTTGGGCGAGTCGTCGCAGCAGCCGACATGGCCGCAAGTGCGGCATAGCCGCAGATGCACCCATTGCGAACCGCTCTTCAGGCACTCCTCGCAGCCGAGCGCGCTCGGCGTCACATCCTTGATATCGCCTGCATGTCTGCATTCATCCGCCATCACAATCTCCTTACCGGTTCGGGTGCCGTGGTGCGTCGCGTGTGACACACGCAACGCGCTTTAAGTCTTTGTCTTATGCATCTCGTTGCCCTAAAACCGCTGCACACCCTCGGGTCAAGGCCTGAGGACATGCTTTTGGGCGACATGCATTAGCCTTGCGCCAGATATGCGTGCAGTGCCGCTACCACCTGGGCGCCTTCGCCAACGGCGGCCGCGACGCGTTTGACCGAGCCGGCGCGCACGTCGCCGATAGCGAACACGCCGCTGCGGCTGGTTTCCTGAAAGGCATGTGTCGGTCCTATATCCGGCCCGGTACGAACGAAGCCCCTGGCGTCCAGCGCCACGTTGCAGTTGGCGAGCCAGTCGGTGTTCGGGTCGGCGCCGATGAACAGGAAGAGATGGCGGATCGGGTGGGTCGTCGCCACGCCGCTTTCGCGGTCGCGCCAGCGCACTGTGGCAAGATTGCCCTCGTGGCTGTCCAGCGCCTCGATCTCCGTCCCGGTCAGCACCTCGATGTTGGGCTGCGCCCTGATGCGCTCGACCAGATAGCGCGACATGCTGGCATCCAGACTGCTGCCGCGCGCCAGCAGCCACACCTTGCCGACGTGGCTGGCCAGATAGACTGCCGCCTGGCCGGCCGAATTGCCGGCGCCGACCAGCGCCACTTCCTGCCCCGCGCACAGCCGCGCTTCGATGGGCGAGGCCCAATAATGCACGGACGTTCCCTCGAACTCAGCCAAATTGGCGATATCGAGGCGGCGATAGCGCGCGCCGCTGGCGATCACGACGGTGCGCGCCCGCACGGTCTCGCCATCGCCGACATCAAGCGTGTAACCGGTCATGCCGGCCGTACCATTCAGCAGCCTGGCCTCGTCGGGTATGACCATTTCGACGCCGAACTTCTGCGCCTGGTTGTAGGCGCGCGCCATCAGCGCCATTCCCGAAATGCCGGTCGGGAAGCCGAGATAGTTCTCGATGCGCGACGACGCGCCCGCCTGTCCGCCGAAGGCACGGCAGTCGAGCACGATCGTCGACAAGCCTTCGGACGCCGCATAGACCGAAGCCGCCAGCCCCGCCGGGCCGGCGCCGACAATGGCCACGTCGTAGAGCTTGCCGGCATCGATCGGCCGCAACAGGCCGATGCAGCGGGCGAGCTCGTTCTCGCCGGGATTGTGCAGGAGCTTGCCGTTCGGACAGAGCACGATCGGCAGGTGGTGGGGATCGACCTGGAAGCGCTCGACCAGGGTTCTGGCGCATGGATCAGTCTCGGCATCGAGCGCGCGGTAGGGCTGACCGCTGCGGGCCAGAAAACCCTGCAGCCGCAAGACGTCGCCACTGTCGAGAGCGCCAATGATGATCGGTCCGCTGGCGCCGCTTTCGAGCAGGCCGACACGGCGCAGGATCAGCGCCCGCATGATCCGCTCGCCGAGATTGGCCTCCTGCACCATCAGATCGCGCAACCTTTGCGAGGCGATAACGAACGCCTGCACCGGCTCGATCGCCTCCGCGTTGACCAGCGAGGGGCGGGCCGAAAGCTGCGCCAGTTCGCCGACGAAGCTGCCCGCCTCGTGGGTAACGATTATCTCGCGCCGGCCGAGGCCACTCTGCGTAATGTCCACCTTGCCCGACAGGACGACGATCAGGCCCGGCGCCACGTTGCCGGCTTTGACGATGAGCTCGCCCGCGGCGTAGGAACTGGCCTCCCCGAAACGGCGCATGCGCTCGATGTCGGCCTCACCAAGCGTGGGGAACATCTGATCGCGGCGGGCCGTGAAGGCTGTGGATTGAGACATGGTTTCGACCGTATCGCGGCGGTCGCGCAGTTTGAAGCGGTTTCTGATCGTCCCTGGCCCCGTCAGCCCAGCAGCTTCCTCAATTCGACCTGCAGGGCGAGCAGGCGGGGCAGCACGTCGCTGATCAACATCTCGGACGACATGCGCGAGGCCTGCACGCCGACATTGGCCGCGGCGACGACGCTGCCGCGGCTGTCGAAGATCGGCACCGCGATCGAGCGCAAGCCGATCTCGAGTTCCTCGTCCATCAGAGCATAGCCCTGGCTGCGGACGCGGCCGAGTTCCTTCATCAGCTCGCCGATCCCGGTCAGGGTCTTCGGCGTCAGCTTTTCGCGTTTGGTCGCCTCCAACCGGCGGCGGGCCTGGTCCTCGGGCAGCGCCGCCAGCAGGACGCGTCCCATCGAGGCGCAATAGGCCGGCAGGCGGCTGCCGACATTCAATCCGATGAGCATGACGCGCCGCTGCGCCGAACGGGCCACATAGACGATCTCGCTGGCGTCGAGAATGGACGCCGACGAGGATTCGTGGATCGCCTCGGAGAGCTGCTCGAGATAAGGCTGGATGATGCCGGGCAAGGGCGTCGAGGACAGATAGGCATAGCCCAGCTTGAGAACGCGCGGCGTCAGCCGGAAGAACTTGCCGTCGAACTCGGCATAGCCGCCATGGACGAGCGTCAAAAGGCAACGGCGCGCCGATGCCCGTTCGAGCCCGGTCAGACGGGCGACATCGGCAATGCTGAGCTTGTGCCGCTGCTGGTCGAAGGTCTCGATCACCGACAGACCCTTGACGAAGCCGGCGATCAGATCTCCATCACGGATGCGCAGTCCCGAATCCATACACCCTCCGCCACGTGCGACATCCGAACGTACATGCGCCTATCGCCCTTGGCCAGCAGAAGGTTCGATTTAAGACTTTTTGTGCGCCATGCGGACGGATTGGATCGAAGAGGCAGGCACGAAACGGCCCTCGCCTTGGCGATCAAGGCCAGGATGCCATTGCTGTGGAGGCGATCGCCGACCTGATCGTCCGCGACCGCTCCGAGGAGGCAAATGCCGATGGATATCGTCAGGCGGCCTTGGCCTGCAGCCGGTCCATCAGCACATCGAGTTCACCCATGATCGCCACCAGCTTTTCGCGCCGCGATACGCCTTCAGCGCCGAGCTCGGCAAATTTCGTCAGCGGCGCGCGCACGTCGCCGACGGGGTAGCCGGCCGCCGCAGCCAGGGCCTTGGAGTAGCATTGATGGCCATAGGTCGGATGGCCTTCGGCGATGATATGGTCCATCCTGTTGATCAGGGCCTGGATGGCCTGGGCATCCTCGAGGCGTCCGGCAACGAGGAAATCCCAGATGCGCGACGAGGCGCGCGGAATGTAGTTGCCATAGGGGTTCACATAGCCGACGGCGCCGAGGCGGTAACTCTCGACGATCCGCTCGCCGGCGAAGACGTTCATCACGCCTTCGGTCAGTTCGACGATGTCGAAGACGCGGCCGACATTCATGCTCGCTTCCTTGATATAGCGCACATTCTCGAAGGCCTTGGTCAACTTGGCCACGAGCTTGGCCGGCATATCGACATTCGTCGTTACCGGATTGTTGTAGAGCATGATCGGGATCGTCACCGCTTCCGAGATGGCCTTGTAGTAGTTGAAGATCTCGTCATGCGTGGGGGTATAATAATAGGGCGGGGCGATCATCAGCCCGTCGGCGCCGAGCGCCTCGGCCTCCTTGCTGTAGCGCACGGCGTTTGGCGTATAGGCATTCATCGTGCCGACCATGACCTGCATGCGACCGGCAACATGTTTGACGGTCGCCTCCACATAACGTTGGCGCTCGTCGTCGCTGACGGTCAGGAATTCCCCCGTCGTGCCAAGGATGATAACTCCTGGCACGCCACAGGCGATCTGCCAGTCGAGAAAACGCTTGAGCGCCGCTTCGTCGATGTCACCGCCATCCGGCGTAAAGGGCGTGACGGTGACGGTGTGACTGCCGCGGAACTGCTTGGCCATGAGGGTCTTCCGAATTGGGAGGTTGAGCTGGGACGCTGATGGTTGGTACGAAAATCGGTCGATGGGCATAGGCTGAACGCGGATGGCGGCACCTCGCCGGCGGTGCGTCCAATATCAGGCTCCACAGCAAAAGGTGCGTTCACACAGCGAACGATTGTTACTATAGCGAACGAATTAATGTAGGCAAGCAGTTCGTGATTTCTCTTGTGGGGCCTCTATGTCGGACGTGATCGTGATTGGCGGCGGGCTGACCGGATGCGCGACCGCCTATTACCTGGCCACCGATGGCGTGCCGGTCACCCTGGTCGAGCGCTCGGATCTCAACACGCTGGCTTCGGGGTCCAATGCCGGCAGCCTGCATGCGCAGATCCCGCATGATCCCTTCATCAACAAGGGCGAGGATTGGGCGCGCATTTTTTCGCCGACGATCGGCCTTTTGTCGCGTTCGATCGAAATGTGGCGCGACCTGCCGAGAGTTCTCGGCGTCGATCTCGAAGTGTCGCTGAAAGGCGGCCTCCTGGTTGCACCCAACGCGCAACAGATGCGGGACATCGAACGCAAGGTTGTGTTCGAACGCGAGCAGGGGCTCAAGATCGATCTCCTCGATCGCGCGGCATTGCACAGCCTTGCACCCTACCTGGCCGACCATATCGTCGGCGGCGCCTTTTGCTCCGACGAGGGCAAGGCCAATCCGTTCCTGGTTGCGCCTGCCTTTGCCACCGCCGCCGAGCGCGCCGGCGCGACGATCCTGCGCCACACCACTGTCGAGGCCATTGCGCGCGAGCGCGACGGCTTTGCGGTTGCGACAAACAAGGGCGTTCTCAAGGCGGCGCGCATCGTCGACGCAGCCGGCGCCGAAACCGCCGACATTGCGGCGATGCTCGGCATCGATCTCGCCGACGTCCAACGCTTTCCGATCCAGGTCAGCGCGACCGAACAGGTGGGCGCGCTGGTGCCGCATCTCGTCTACTTCACCGGCGAAAAGCTGACGCTGAAGCAGAATGGCGCCGGCACGATCCTCATCGGCGGCGGCTGGCCGGCGCGCTACGGGCGCCATGGCAACCCGGTCGCCGATCCGGATTCGCTGGCGCGCAATCTCGCAGTCGCAGTCCAGGTCGTGCCAGCGCTTGCCGACATCAGGATCGTGCGCACCTGGGCCGCGATCGTCAACGGCACGGACGACTGGAAGCCGATCCTGGGCGAGATCCCCGGAATGCCGGGTTTCTTCGTCAATTTCTTTCCCTGGATGGGCTTCACCGCCGGACCGATCGCGGCCCGGATCGTCGCCAGCCTGGTGCAAGGCGCGACGCCGCCGGTGGATGTCGATCTGAGGCCGTTCCTGCCCAAACAATAGGGTTCAATGACGAAGTATCTTGCCGACGAACTCCCTGGTGCGCGCTTCCTTCGGGCTGCCGAAGATCTCGACCGGCGAGCCGATCTCGACGATCTGCCCCTTGTCCATCATGACGACACGGGTCGAGACTTCGCGCACGAAGGCCATTTCGTGCGAGACGATGAGCATGGTGATGCCTTCGCTGGCCAGCGAGCGGATGGTGTCAAGCACTTCGGTGACCAGCTCGGGATCGAGCGCTGCGGTCACTTCATCGAGCAGCAGGATCTCGGGTTTCAGCGCGAGCGCCCGCGCGATCGCGACGCGTTGCTGCTGGCCGCCCGATAGCTCGTCGGGATAGGCATGATGCTTCTCGGCCAAGCCGACCTTCAGGAGAAGGGCAGTGGCTTCGCGCTCGACATCGGCCCTGGGGCGTTTCTTGATCTTGATCGGCGCGATGGTGACGTTGCGCAGCACGTCCATGTTCTGGAACAGATTATACTGCTGGAAGACGATCGCCATGCGGTCGCGCATGGCCCGCAACTGGGCCCGAGAGCGGTAGTCGATGCGTCCGCCATCGATGCGCACCTCGCCGGCCGTCGGCGGCAAAAGCCCCATCAGCACGCGCAGGAAGGTGCTCTTGCCGGAACCGGAGGGACCGATAAGGCTGATCACCTCACCCTTGTTCACCGACAGGTTCACTTTGGACAGGACCGGGACCCGTCCATACGCGCTGGATAGATTCTCTGCTTCGAGAAGTGGCAAGGCGGTTCTCCAGATAGGCGCCGAGGCGGCTCAGCGGATAGGACATCACGAAATAGCCGGCAAGGACGGTTCCGTAGACAAGAAAGGGCGAAAAGCCGCGCCCGACGAACATCTTGCCGGTGAAGGCAAGCTCGACGACGCCCATCTGCGAGACGAGCGCGGTGTCCTTGATGAACATCACCATGAAGGCGAAGCCGGGCGGCAGGATCACCTTCCACGCCTGCGGCAGGATGATGAGAAGCAGCGTGCGCATGAAACCGAAATTCATCGCTTCCGCCGCCTCGCGCTGCATTTTCGGCACGGACTCCATGCCGGCGCGGATGATCTCGGACATGAAGGCTGTCGACACCATGCAGATCGAGATCAGCGCGATGGCGAACAGCGATATGCCCCGGCTGACGGCCTGGATGCCGAACATGACGATGAACAGGATGACCAGGAAAGGGATGCGCCTGAAAATCTCGACATAGAGTGTGACGAGAAGGCGCAAGGGCAACAGGGCGCGCGCGCGCGTCGACCTTATGGCGGCGATGGCAAAGCCGAAGATGAAGCCGGTGACGCAACCGATGACGGTCAGGCCAAGCGTGCGTCCCATCGCCTGAAGCACGAAGATGGCGTTGTAATAGGTGAAGAAGTCGGGCGCTTCCTGGACGATCCGGTCCCACATCAGAAGATCCTCGCCCGAACGCGGAAGGCCCAGCGTCCGACCAGTGCCAGCGCGATAGAGGCGATGAAGGTCAGCGCGATATAGATCACCGCTATGACCGCAAAGGTCTCGATGGTGCGAAGGTTCTGGGTCGAGATGTTGATCGCCCGACCGGTCAGTTCCTCGACACCGAAGATAGCCGCCATGGAGCTGCCGAGCACCAGCCAGATGAAGAAATTGCTGAGCGGCGCGTAGATGGTCTTGGCGATGTGGGGCAGGATGACGAACCGCACCATCTGCGGGCCTGACATGCCCAGAACCTGCGCCGTCTCGATCTCCTCGCGGCGGACGGAGAGGATGCCGGCGCGCAGGATGTCGGTGAGATAGGCGCCGGAATTCAACGTCATGCCGATGACCACAGCCGTCATCGGCGTCAGAAGGACGCCGACATCGGGCAAGGCATAGAACAGGAAGAAGATCTGAACCAGGGCCGGCGTGTTGGTGAAGAACACGACATAGGCGTTGATCAGCCAGCGTATCGCACGGCCGCCATACATCTTGCCCAGCGCCCCGAAGAGGCCGATCACGGCGCCCAGCCAAAAGGACAGAAACGCCACTTCGAGCGTCAGCAATGCCCCGCCAAGCAGATAGGGCAGCTGAGCGAAGACGACGCCGAATTGGAATGTGTAATTCAACTGCCGCGGCCTCCATCTCTCTCGGGGTATTCCACGCTGCCGCGCAGGCCGCCGCGCAACGCCTCTACCCGGCTCACTTTATCAAAAGAGTGAGCCGGGTGTCTGCTTTCAGAAGTACGGGTTGGCAACGATCGGCTTCAGCATCGGCTGGCCATACCATTTCTGCCAGGTGTCGTTGACGTAGTTGCTGGAGTGAAGGTCGTAGAGCAAGACATTGAGGAACTGCCGCAGGCCGTCATTGCCTTTCGACACGCCGATCGCATCGTAATTGACGAAGATCGTGTCGTTGAGCGTGCGCCATTTGATATCGGGATAGCTTTTGGTGAAGGCGAGGAAGAAGTCGACATTCTCGATGAGCGCATCGCCTCGCCCTTGGGCAATGGCGCGGACGGTGTCGGCATTGGTCTCGACAAGCAGGACCTTGGCGTTGGGAAGCTTCTCTTTCAGGAAGTCGACCGACCAGTTGCCGCGCATGTTGACGAGCGTGAACTGGTCGCTGTTGAAGTCGGTCCACTTCTCGGCCTTGTTCTTGTCGGTGGTGAGCACCGCCATCGATTCCGTGTGCAGCGGCACGGTGAAATCGATCAGCTTGGCGCGTTCGGCCGAGCGGGTGAGCGCGCCGAGCGAAATGTCGATCTGGTCGGCCACGAGATACGGAACGCGCTGCGCCGTCTCCGTCGGCACGAACTCGGCCTTCACGCCGAGCGCGGTGGCGATCTTGTTGCCGACATCGATGTCGAAGCCTTCGAATTCGTTGGTCTTGCCGTACGAACTCATCGGCGGGAAATTCGGATTGACGCCGATGCGGATGGTGCCGGCCTGAATGATCTGGTCGAGCGTACGGGCGTCCGCAGTCTGGGCCAGCATGACGCCGCCGATCAGCGCCGCGGAAGCGATGGAAAGAAGTTTGCGCAGCATGAAATCGTCCTCTTCCGCCGGCGTCGCCGGCATATGGTTTCCCTCTGACAGGCCGCCTGGCGCTGATGCGCTTCTGTCTCCAGCCTTCGATCCACATGCTGGCAAAACACGTGCTTCCGGTCAACAGAAATGTACGTTATACGAACGTTTGTGCGCAAATAGCACGTTTTGAGGACAGGCGTGCGGCGGCGTTCGCCGCAGCAACACGGTGAAAAAGGTTTCTGGATCAATGCGGCGAAGCGCAGGAAGTCGCTATTTGCAGACCGGTCTCACCTCAATCTCAGCACATCCTAACGGATGTAGGTCGCGCCATTGACGTCGAGCGTGGCGCCGGACAGGTGCCGCGACTTGCCGGTGGCGAGGAAGGCGACGAGATGGCCGATGTCGTCGGGCGGCACCCATTCGCCCATGGCAAGGCCGGCAAAGACCTTCTCCGTGCCCCCCTGAGTTGCCGCGAACGCCTCTGACATCTGCGTGCCGACCACGCCGGGGGCGATGATGTAGGTGAGGATGTTGTCGCGGGCATGCGCCCGGGCAATTGTCTGGGCCATCGCCTTCACCGCCGCCTTGGAGGCGGCGTAGGCCATCGTTGCCGGATTGGTCACACCGCGCTGCGCGCCCCAGCTCGAAATGGTGACGAGGATGCCGCCGCCGCTGGCGAGATAGTGCTTGACCGCCCGGCGCACGAGGCGGGCCGGCGCCAGCACGTTGACCTGCAAGGTCTCGGCCCAGACCGCGTCCCAGGTTTCGTCGTCTTCATCGACGCCGCCGTTCCAACGCATGATGGCGGCATTGTTGACGAAGACGTCGATACGGCCGCGCCAGGCCTGCGCCTCGTCCCACAATCTCTCGGCGGCATCGAGGTCGTGAAGATCGGCCTGGACGAAGCGCTTTCGCTCGGCGGGCACCGTGGCCAGGGCAGCCTCGGCGCCGGGGAGATCGGAGCCATAATGGGCGATGACAAAGGCGCCGGCCTCGCCGGCGATGCGGGCGATGGACGCCCCGATGCCCTTGGAGGCGCCTGTGACGAGAATGGTCTTGCCATCGAGATCCGGCATGAGGGGCTCCAGCTCCAGGGACGCAATGGTCCAGATTGGGTCAGGCGAGGCCGGCATCGACGGGAAGCAGTTCCCCGCTGATGCCGCTGGCCAGGTCGCTTGCCAGGAAAAGTGCTGCCTTGGCGACTTCGTCTGAAGTCGCCAGCCGCGCCAGCGCATTGTCGGCGGCAAGTGCCGCCAAAGCCTCCTGCTCCGGCGGGCCGCCATTTCGCGCCCGCGTGCGGATTCGCTCGAGCAAGGCGTCCGTCGCGATCGGACCGGGCGCGATGCCGTTGACCCTGATGCCGAACCGGCCGAGGTCGCGCGCCGCCGCCCGGATGATGCCGAGCACGGCGTGCTTGGAGGCGGTGTAGAGCATCTGCCGGGGATGAGCGAGGTAGGCGTTGATGGAAGCCATGACGATGATGGCGCCGCCGCTCGCCTTCATCGCCGGCGTGGCGTGCTTGATCGTGGCGGCGACACCGCGCACATTGACCGCCATGACGCGGTCCCATTCGGCCATGTCGAGGCCTTCCGTTTCCCGCCAGGGCGGGACGAGGCCGGCATTGGCAACGACGACATCGAGGCGGCCGTGTTCGCGCAGAGCCGCTTGCATGGCCGCTGCAATCGTCGTCTCGTCGCCGACATCGACGGCGGTGGCGCTGAAGCCGGCAGGCATTCGCGCGCCCGCGCTGGTTTGCGCAAGATCGAGCGCATGGCCGACTGCCCCTTCGGCGGCGAAGCGCTCGGCGATGGCGAGGCCGAGACCGCGCGATCCGCCGGTGATCAAGGCAATACGGCCGTCGAGGAGTGGAGACATGGCTTCCCGTCGCTTGGTTGTAGAACTCGCAGCCCAACGGCTTGCGGAATATTCGGGGCAGTGTAAATCTGTGTACACAAGTTCGCAATGCGAACGCAACGATTGCTCCGCCCTCCCGTCGCTTTTCATAGTCCCACGGTTTACTTGATGACAGCACCCGCTTCCGATTCCGCGCCTCAGAGGACATCCGTCGCGGTTATCGGCGGCGGCAGCATCGGTGTCGCCTTTGCCATCGTCTTCGCCCGCGCCGGGCATGTGGTGCGCCTCAACGAGCCCGACGCGACAAGACGCCAGTCCATCGCGCAGATCCTGCAGGCAAGGCTTGATGATCTCAGCAGCTACGGCCTGCTTGACGAGCCGGCCGACGCCATCCTGAGCCGGATCGCCATTGTCGCCAGCCTTTCCGACGCTGTCGCGGACGCCGCCTATGTGCAGGAATGCGCGCCAGAACAGCTTGCCCTGAAGCAGACGCTGTTTGCCGAACTCGACCGGCTGGCGCCGGCGGAAGCCGTGCTGGCCAGCGCTTCTTCCGCGATCACCGCCTCGGCCTACGCCGCCGACCTGCCGGGCCGGGCGCGGATGCTGGTCGTTCATCCCGGCAATCCGCCTTTCCTCATTCCGGTCGCGGAGGTCGTGCCCGCTCCCTTCACCAGCGAGGCGACCATTGCGTTTACACAAGAACTTCTTGCCGGCGCCGGCCTGACGCCGGTTCTCGTGCGCAAGGAGGTCGAGGGTTTCGTGTTCAACCGTCTTCAGGGCGCCTTGCTGCGCGAGGCCTATTGCCTGGTGCGCGACGGTGTCGTTTCCGTCGAGGACGTCGATCGCATCGTGCGCGACGGGCTCGGCCTGCGCTGGTCGGTGATCGGGCCGTTCGAGACGGTCGACCTCAACACGCAGGGCGGCATTGCCTCGCATGCGCAGAAGATGGGACCGGCCTATCAGCGCATGGGCGCGGAGCGAGGGCAGAACGACCCGTGGACGCCGGATCTGGTCGAAAAGGTCGCCGCGCAGCGCCGGACGCTGTTGCCGCTGGACCGATGGGCCGAGCGCGTCGCCTGGCGGGACCGCCGCCTCATGAGCATTGTTCGCCACCGCAAGACCGAGCTTGAAGCATGACCGGCACCATCACCATCGATTTCGAAGGCGCTCGCGTGGAGGCCCGCCCGGGTGAAAGCCTGGCGGCAGCCCTCACCGCCCATGGCGTCAACGTTTTTCGCACGACGCGGTGCGCGGCGGAACGCGGCCTGTTCTGCGGCATGGGCGTCTGCCAGGATTGCCTTGTCGAGATCGACGGCAAACCCAACCAGCGCGCCTGCATGACCAAGGTCGACCGGCCGCTCACCGTTCGCCGCGAGGCCCATGCCCGTCCGCTGACGCCAGCCGGACAGGGCCATCCGCCCGTCACCATCGGGGATGTCGAGGTCAGCACGCCCGAGCTGCTCGTCATCGGCGCCGGACCGGGCGGTCTTTCCGCCGCGATTGCCGCCCGGAAGGCGGGAGCCGAGGTTCTTGTCGTCGACGAACGCAGCCAGGCCGGCGGCCAGTATTTCAAGCAATTGAGCGTCGGCGCCGAGGGGGTATCCGCGCCCGACGCGCAGCATCGCGAGGGGGCGGCGCTGATCGAAACGGCTGTCGGGCTCGGTGTCGAAATCAAGTCCGGCGTCATGGTGTGGGGCGCCTTCGAGCCCAACGAATATGCGGCGACCGTCGAAGGACGGATGCTGCGCCTGCTGCCCAAGGCGGCGATCGTCGCCACCGGCGCCTATGAACGGGGGTGGCCGGTGCCGGGCTGGACGCTGCCGGGCGTGATGACCACGGGTGCTGCGCAGACCTTGTGGCGAACGGCGCGCCGCCTGCCGGGCAAGACCGTGCTCATCGCCGGCAACGGGCCCCTCAATCTTCAGCTTGCAGCCGAGCTTATCGAAGGTGGCGCCAGGGTCGTGGCTGTGGTGGAAGCGGCGCAACGGCCGAGTGTCGCCAAGGTGGGTGCGCTGGCCAGCATGGCGCTGGCATCGCCGGCGCTGATCCGCGATGGCCTGCGCTATCACGCCATCCGGCGCTCCGGCGGTGCGGCGATGCTCTACGGCACCATCGTCGCCGGGGTCGAAAAGACGGCGACAGGCCTCAGCGTAAAACTTCAGCCGGCCGCGGGCCGTGGCGAGGAGGTGCGCCATGAGGTCGACGCGCTCTGCCTCGGCTATGGCTTCGAGCCGTCTAACGAACTGTTGCGGGCGCTGGGCTGCGGGCATGATTTCGATCCGGTCCGGCGCCAATTGGTGACGCGCCGCGACGCGGACGGATTGACGGATGTGGCCGGTGTCTACGCGCTGGGCGACTGCACCGGCCTTGGCGGCGCGCGGGCAGCACTTGCCGATGGCGTGCTGGTCGGAATTGCCGCGGCACGCGCGCTGGGACACCCGCTGTCCGCCGGCCTCGATGCCGAGGCGCGGCGCGCCCGATCCGATCTGGCAAGGCACAGGCGCTTCCAGCAGGCGCTGTGGACGCTTTACGCGGCGCCCGCCTATTCGGCGACGCTGGCGACGCCGGAAACGCTGCTCTGCCGCTGCGAGGAGGTCACTTTCGGCCAGATCGAGGAGGCGTTAGCCGAGGAGATGCAGCTCATAGGCGCGGTGAAGCGGCGCACGCGCGTCGGCATGGGGCGCTGCCAGGGGCGCTATTGCGCGCCGGTGCTCGATGCCTTGCTTGCCGAACGCTTCGGCCGCGCCCGCGATGAGTTCACCGGTTTTGCGCCGCGCGTGCCGGTGAAGCCGGTGGCGATCGAAGACCTGGCGCGTCTGGGCTGACCGAAAATGACTGGCGCCGCGCACCCCCTCGTCGGCGACATCGATGTTGCAGTGATCGGCGGCGGCATCGTCGGATCATGCCTTGCAGGCTTTCTGGCCGAGGACGGTGTCGGCGTCGCCTTGATCGATGACGGGCGCATCGGCGGCTCGAACGCCAATGCCGGCAGTCTTCATGTCCAGATGCAGAGCCGCTTCATGCGCCTCTACCCCCAGAACGTGCCGGGCATGGAGCGCCAGCTTCCGCTCTATCCCAAGGCGGTTGCCTTCTGGCAGGCCATGCAGGCGCGGCTCGGGGCGGATTTCGACCTGAAGATGACCGGCGGCCTGATGGTCGCGGAGAGCCGCGACCAGCTTGATTTCCTCAAGCTCAAGGCCAGGCGCGAGCGCGAACTGGGGCTTGATGTCGATGTTCTCGATCGTGCGGAACTCGATCGCATCGCGCCCTATTTCGGGCCTGCTGTGGTCGGCGCCGAGATCTGCGCCAATGAGGGCAAGCTCAATCCGCTGCTCGCCAACGCCGCGATCCGTCGATGGATCATCGAAAAGGGCGTGGTGCTGATCGAGGGCGAGAGCGCCGGGCCGGTCAGGCGCGAGCAGCAGCGCTTCATCATCGAGACGGGAAATGGCCGGATCAAAGCCGGCCGCGCGGTGCTGGCGGCCGCTTCCGGCAGCAAGGCGCTGGCGGCGGGACTCGGCGTTGCGATCCCGGCGGAACCCGAACCGCTGCACATGAATATTACCGAGGCAGCGGCGCCGCTGATCGGGCATCTCATCCAACATGCCGACCGGATGATCACGCTCAAGCAGTTCGGTACCGGCCAGATCGTCATCGGCGGCGGCTGGCCGGCCCAGCTTGCCGGCGAGCGGCGGCATCCGACCGTCGAACTCGCCAGCATGGTCGCCAATGCGGCGCTGGCCCAGCATATCGTGCCGCGGATCGCGCCGCTCAGGATCATCCGCACCTGGGCCGGGATCAACACGTCCGTCGACGGCAAGGGCGTGCTCGGGCCGATCGGGCAGGTGCCGGGGCTGTTCGCGGCCATACCAGGCGATGCCGGCTACACGCTCGGCCCGCTTTCGGCCAGGCTTGTCGCCGACATGATGCTCGGGCGCCAGCCGAACGAGGACGTGTCACCCTTTTCTCCCGACCGTTTCGAGGCCGCCTGACCCAAGTGGTTCCGCCTGGCTGCAGAATGAGCCAGGCCAGCCTGTTGACACATACCGACTGTCTGGTATGTTGGTGACATGTCGAGACCAACCAAACAGTCCCCTGAACGCGGCGGCGCGCGAAGCCGGCTCCTCGAAGCAGCGCGCGATATCATCCGCGCGAAGGGCTTCGCCGCCACCTCGGTCGACGACCTCTGTGGCGCGGCCGCCGTCACCAAGGGGGCATTTTTTCATCACTTTGGCAGCAAGGAGGCTCTCGGCGTCGCCGCGGCCGAGTTCTGGGCCGAGACGACATCAGGTTTTTTCGCGGCCGCGCCGTATCACGAACCGGTCGATGCCCTCCAGCGCGTTCTCGCCTATGTGGCTTTCCGCAAGGCGATCATCATGGGTGATCTGGCCGAGTTTACCTGCCTGGTCGGAACCATGGCGCAGGAGGTCTACGCAAGTTCCCCCGACATTCGCGACGCCTGTGGCCGCAGCATATTCGGCCATACGGCGACACTTGAGGCCGACATCGCGACCGCGCGGCGGGAGCGCGGCATCGCCGGCGACTGGACAGCCGAAAGCCTCGCACGGCACACGCAAGCCGTCATCCAGGGCGGGTTCGTCCTGGCCAAGGCAGGAAACGATCCCGCGCTGGCGCGGGAAAGCCTCGACCATCTGGACCGATACATCCGGCACCTGTTTCACGTTACGGAGGAGGACGCAAATGAGCGGAACCACTGAGATCGGATGCGCCTGCGGACGGACACGCCTCGAGGTGCGGGGAGCACCGATTCTCGTGTCAGAATGTCTGTGCAACAGCTGCAGGGCCGCCGCCGGTCGTCTGGCGACGCTGCCTGGCGCCAGGAATATCCTCAAACCCTACGGCGCGACGCCTTGTGCGGAGTATCGCAAGGATCGGATCCGCATCCTGTCCGGCGCTGAATATCTGCACGAATTCCGGCTGTCCGCCGATGCTGGCTCGCGCCGTGTCGTCGCAACCTGCTGCAGCACGCCGGTCTTCCTGGAACTGAAGGGCGCGCACTGGCTGAGCGTCTATCTGCACCTCTGGCCGGACGGGACGCGGCCGAAAGCCGAGATGCGAACGATGACTGGCGACCTGGCCGATGCTTCCAATCTGCCGAAGGACATCCCCAATTTGAAAAGCCATACGGTGTCCTTCTACGCGAAGCTTCTGGGAGCGTGGCTGGCCATGGGACTGCGCAATCCGAAGATCGAAGTGGCGGGGAAGATCGATGCCTGACGACAAGATCGAAATCGAGAACGTCAACATTCCGGGACGGACCTATCGCGTCGATCGCGCGAAATACGGAGCGATGCGCGACGCGCTTCTGGCGGCCTTGCCGGGCGAGGCGCCGGGGCTGAAGCTGGCCGAAGCGAAAGAGGCGCTTCTGCCCCATCTTTCGGGCGACCTCTTTCCGCAAGGCAAGACGGCTGGATGGTGGCTGAAAGCCGTCCAGCTCGACCTCGAGGCAAAAGGCGTCATCAAACGCGCGCCGCGCAGGCCCGTTCATCTCTACAGGCGTGACCCGACCTGAAGTCGACGAGGCGCCGTGGGAGACCGCTTCCCTTGAGATCAAAGCCGGACAGAACCTGGTCGGCGATCAACTTTGCACCAACGTCCGGTCGTTGTATCCTTGATTGCCAGCTGAGAGTCCGATCTGGTTTTAGGCACTCAGATCTGGAAGCCGCCGGCCACGTCGATGACGCCACCGCCGATGTAGCCGGCGTCCGGACCTGCGAGGAAGCAAACGGTCGCCGCCACCTCTTCCAGGGTTGCGATCCGGCGGATTGCGTGAAGATCCATAATCGCCTCGGGCAACTTGTCGGCTACGGCCGACGCCATGTCGGTCGGCATAATGCCCGGCTGCACGACGGATACGGTAATGGCGCGCAGGCCGAGATCGCGCTGGACGCCCTTGGCGTACCCGGCGATCGCCGCCTTGGTGCCTGCATAGTCCGCCACGCCCGGGAACGGGACACGGCTGCCTAGGCCGGAGCCGATGAAGATGATCCGGCCGCCATCCGACAGCGCCGGCGCTGCCGCGCGCGTGGTCGCCACCGCGCCCATGACGTTGATCTGCCACTGGCGATCGAGATTGACCGTGTCGAGATCGGGATCGTCGACCGTCCTGCCCTGCACGGCGATCGCCGCATTGTTGACGAGGATATCGAGCCTGCCGAAGTGCGCCACCAAATTATCGACCAGCGGCTTGGCCGCGGCCGTGTCGGCCTGGTCGCTCTGGAACGCGAGAGCGCGGACGCCCTTCGCCTTCAGCTTCTCGACCACGGCTTGCGCCTTCTCGGCCGACGCGACGTAGCTGATCGCGACGTCCGCCCCCTGATCGGCAAGTGCCTCAGCAATAGCAGCGCCGAGCCCGCGCGAGCCGCCGGTCACGAGGGCAACCTTGCCCTTCAATATGTTCGACATGTGAATCCTTTCCATGCGCCATTGGAGCGCCGCCCGATCTTGGCGAGCCACAATGTCGGGTTAACGTAATGACTATTACGATAACGATTGGTATGAAATATGGACAGGGGCTGTCAAGTGGTTTAGTAATGGCCATTATGAAAAAGGCTGGGTTGCGCTGATGGGGCGCCATCGCGAATTTGACGTGGAGAAAGCGCTCGACGCCGCGCTATGCGTCTTCTGGCGTAAAGGTTACGAGGGCGCTTCCTACGCTGACCTGACCGAGGCCGCCGGCGTGGAGAGGCCTGCCCTCTATTCCGCATTTGGCAACAAGGAAGCGCTCTTCCGCCGCGCCCTGGCTCGCTACTACGAGCGATATATGGACTTCATCCCGGAGGCGCTTCAGCTGCCGACAGCGCGGGAAGTTGCCGCGCACATCCTGTACAGTGCGGCCGCCCTCCATACACGTTACCCCGGCCATACCGGGTGTCTCGGTATCAACGGGGTGCTGGCGGGATCGGATGAAGCGGAACCTGTGCGACAAGCGTTGATAGATGCTCGCGCGGCTGGTGAGACGCAGCTTCGTGAACGCTTCGAACGGGCCAAGGCCGAGGGCGACTTGCCAGGGACCGCCAAACCTGATGCCCTTGCGGCATTCGTTATGGCTGTCTCGCACGGCATGGCGGTGCAGGCCAAAGCCGGCTTTAGCCGCGACAGGCTGGAGGCTGTTGCCGAGCAAGCGCTTTCGACGTGGCCTACAGGTAGTCGTTCGACGTTCTCGGGGACTTCATCCTAAGACCTTAGATCTGCAAGGCCCGGGTGATGTTGTTGGAGGCTTCCAGCGCTTCGGCCAGCACACGGGTGCGCATATCTTCGGGCGTTATGCGCATGCTTGGGCAGCAGACATTGAGGGCGGCGACGATCTTGCCCTGCCCGTCGCGGATCGGCACCGAAAGCGAGCGCAGCCCGACCTCCAGTTCCTGGTCGACGATCGACCAACCCTGGAGCCGGACCTCGTCGATCAGGCTGCGCAACTGGACCTTCGAGGTGATGGTGTTGGGCGTGAATTTCGTCAGCGTCATCTCGTCGAGATATTGATGCAGAAGGTCGGGCGGCAGCGCGGACAGCAGTACCCGGCCGGTCGACACGCAATGCGCCGGCACACGGCTGCCGATGTTGATGCCGACGCTGACGCGCTGGTTGGAGGTGGCGCGCGCCACATAGATCACCGAGTCATGGTCGAGCACGGCGGCAAAGCAGGATTCCTGCAGCCGCTCCGAAAGCGCGTTCATGATCGGCTGCGCCACGTCCCATATGTCCATAGAGGACAGCGCGGAAAAGCCGAGCTCGAGGATCTTCGGGCGCAGGTTGAAATGCTTGCCATTGGTCTCGACATAGCCTTCCCGCACCAGGGTCAGCAGAAACCTGCGGACGGTGGCGCGGGTCATGCCCGTCGCCTGCGCGACTTCGCTGAGCGTCATTTTGGGCGTGCGCCGCGAAAAGACCTTGATCACCTCGAGGCCGCGGGCCAGCGAGTTCACATGGTCGCGGTCGTTGAGGTCGGCAGGGGCGTCGGCAAAGCCGGCAGGTTCGTCCCGTGCCAGAAGATCGTCGTTCACGTCGGAGGCGCTCATCAGTTCATATCACCCAGACATAGATATTTAAGCTCGAGGAATTCTTCAATTCCGTGCCGGGATCCCTCGCGACCGATGCCCGACGCCTTGACGCCCCCGAAGGGCGCGCCCTCATATGCAGTAATTCCGGCGTTGATGCCAACAATACCGAATTCGAGCGCTTCACCCACACGCCAGGCGCGCGCCAGATCGCGCGTGAAGAAGTAGGCAGCAAGCCCGAATTCGGTATCGTTTGCCAGAGCTATTACTTCCTTTTCCTCAGCAAAGTGGAAGATCGGCGCGACCGGACCGAATGTTTCTTCACGCGAGATACGCATTTGCGGCGTTGCGTCGGCGAGAATTGTCGGCTCGTAGAAATTGCCGCCGAGCCGGTGACGCTTGCCGCCGGTGACGATACGGGCGCCCTTGGCGAGAGCATCCGCGACATGGTCCTCGACCTTGGCGACGGCCGCGTCGTCGATCAGCGGGCCCTGCTCGATGCCTTGCTCCATGCCGTCGCCGATCCTGAGGGCGGCGACCACCTCGGCGAAACGTTCGACAAAGGCGTCATAGATGCCGTCCTGGACATAGATCCGGTTGGCGCAGACGCAGGTCTGGCCGGCATTGCGGAATTTCGAGGCGAGCGCCCCCTGCACCGCCGTCTCCAGCGAGGCGTCGTCGAACACGATCAGCGGCGCGTTGCCGCCCAGTTCCAGCGAGACCTTCTTGATGGTTCCGGCGGCCTTGGCCATCAATTCGCGGCCGACTTCGGTGGAACCGGTGAAGGTTATCTTGCGCACGATGGGGCTGGTGACGAGTTCCTCGCCGACGACCGAGGCGGCACCGGTGACGACGCTGAAGACACCGGCCGGCAGCCCGGCCCGCTCGGCCAGCACGGCCAGCGCAAGCGCGGAGAACGGCGTGGCGCTTGCCGGCTTCAGCACCATGGTGCAGCCGGCGGCGATGGCAGGTCCGGCCTTGCGCGGGATCATGGCCATCGGGAAATTCCACGGCGTGATCGCCGCGCAGACGCCGATCGGCTGGCGGATGGCCATCATGCGCTTGTCGGCGGTGGGAGCCGGAAAGACCTCTCCGGCGACGCGCTTGGCCTCCTCGGCGAACCATTCGAAGAAGGCGGCGCCATAGAGGATCTCGCCGCGCGCCTCGAGGAAGGGCTTGCCCTGTTCGGCGGTGAGGATGCGCGCCAGATCGTCGGCATTGGCGACGATCAGGTCATACCAGCGGCGCAGAACGGCGGCGCGCTCCTTGGCGGGGCGGGCGGACCAGGCCGGCAATGCTGCCTGCGCGGCAACGATGGCCGCTCTCGTCGCCTCGCGGCTTGCCTTGGGCACCGAGCCAACCGCCGCGCCAGTCGCGGGATTGGTCACGAGGATCGAGCCCTCGCCTTCCGTCTCCCAGCGGCCGTTGGTGAAATAGGCCTGACGAAGAAGCGACGGATCCTGAAGTGCATGCATGTCCATTTCCTTGGCGGGTGCGAAACGCCGGGCACGGTATCTCGCGAAATTTTGTTTGTCACCGTTTGCGAACAAATGTTCGCAAGATTCATCGACTTGCCCCAGCAGGCTGTCTCGCTCCGATCACAGCCTGAGCGACGGGCAGGAAGGAAGCGTGCGCTCAAATGACGATGATGCCCGATTTTTCCAGTTTTCCGCTTGCCAAGTTTGGAAAACGA
Organism: Mesorhizobium sanjuanii; assembly: GCF_002529485.1. Taxonomy (NCBI): domain Bacteria; kingdom Pseudomonadati; phylum Pseudomonadota; class Alphaproteobacteria; order Hyphomicrobiales; family Phyllobacteriaceae; genus Mesorhizobium; species Mesorhizobium sanjuanii. The sequence continues at coordinate 1,478 of NZ_NWQG01000112.1, read as the reverse complement.
GTGTCACAATAGCGGACATGCGTGCGCATAGCGAATGAAATGACCGCGCTCCAACAAGAGGGGAATACAATGGATTCGAACAGTATCGGGGATTCGAACAGTATCTGGCTCCGCAAAACGCTCATGTCCGGCATTTCACGCCGCTCGGTTCTCCAGGGCCTTGGCACGGCGGGTCTGGCGGCGGGCTTGTCGCTGCCGCTGACCGGCCGCGCCCGAGCCGCCGATCCGGTCACGCTGCGCTGGTGGTCGCCGCAAGCTTCGCCGGACCAGCTCAAAATGTACCAGACCCAGATCGCCACATTCGAGGCCGCCCATCCCGGCGTGAAGATCGCCTTCGAACCGACCTCGGACGAGGGCTATCCGGCCCAGCTCGCGGCGGCTTTCGCTTCCAAGCAGCTGCCCAACATCGTCACGCACCTGCCCTCCTTCGCGGCGCAAAACTATTACGGACAGGGGCTGCTCGAGCCGATGGACGACGTCATCAAGGCGATCGGCGAGGACAAGTATTTCCCGGGCGCCAACGACGTCTACAAGACCGCCGACGGCCATTATTGCGGCACGGCGATCGGCAACACGGCCGCCGACATGCTGTGGCTGCGCAAGGACCTGATGCAGAAGGCTGGCGTCGACAAGGCGCCGACGACCTGGGACGAGTTGCGCACCGCCTGCCAGAAGATGCAGGGCGGCGGCATTTTCGGAGCGCCGCTGCCCTACGGCCTCAACTCGATGACCTCGCTGATCTTCATCGGCTTCATCCACCGTGCCGGCGGGCAGATCTTCTCGCCCGATCTTGCCGTGGCGATCGACAGCCAGCCGACCTATGACGCGCTCGAATTCTACAAGTCGATGCGCGAATTCTGCCCGCCGGGCGCCACCAACTACAGCTGGGGCGAAAGCCTGACCGCCTTCGTCTCGGGCGCCACGGCGACAGGCATTTATGCCGGGCGCGTGCTGGCCAACGTCACCAGCCAGAACCCCGCTATCGCCGACAGCGTCACCTGCGTGACCTATCCGACGATCTCCAAGGATGTGGCGAGCTGGACCTTCAACGACTTCCCCTCGGTGTTCATCCCCAAGGATATCGCCAACATGGGCGAGACCAAGGCCTTCGCGGCCTTCCTGTTTGAGCCGAAGGGCTACATACCGCAGCTTTTGGCGGCGCCGGGCCATGTGCTGCCGGTGCTCAAGACCATCGCCGAGGATCCCACCTACCTCGCCGATCCGATCATCCAGAAATACAAGGCCGAGGTGACCCTGATGGCAGGCGCGGCCGCGGCCGGCAAGAATCTCGGCTACGAGACCGACAAGCACAAGCCCAACCTCAAGGCGAACGAGATCATCGCCTCCAACGTCATCGCCGAGCTGGTGCAGCGCGTCGTCCTCAACGGCGAGGAGGCCAAGGCGACCGTCGGCGATATCGCCAAGAAGCTCGAAGGCCTGATGAAGGCCTGATCCCCGACGAACCTGCCGGCGGGTGG
>NZ_NWQG01000111.1:0-27483 GCF_002529485.1 Mesorhizobium sanjuanii | reverse complement strand
GCCGCTTCCCCCCGCCTCCTCATTCCGGAACCGCCATGACGATTTCCGCAAGCCAGCACCGGACGCAAAATCCGCTCGAGCGGCGCTATGCGCTGCTCGGCGTGCTGTTGATCGCGCCGACCGTGCTCATCCTGTGCGCGGTGATCGTCTACCCGCTCATCTCGGCGATCTATCTGTCGCTGTTTTCGATCTACACGCCGACGCTGAAGGGAAGCTGGGTCGGCCTCGGCAATTATGCGCAGGTCTTCGGATCGTCAGGGTTCTGGAGCGCGCTCGGCACCACCGTCACCTGGACCGTCGGCACGCTCTTCCTGCAGATCGTCTTCGGCGTGGCGATGGCCCTGCTGCTCAACCAGAACATCCTGTTTCGATCGCTGGCCCGCAGCCTGGTGCTGTTTCCCTATTTCGTCTCGACGGTCGTGGCCGTGCTGATCTGGCGCTGGCTGTTCAACGATCTCTACGGCATCCTCAGCCATCTGCTGATCCAGTTCGGCGTCATCGACATGCCGGTCGACTGGCTGGGCAAGATGCCGAACGCCATGGCGAGCGTGATCTTCGTCGGCGCCTGGAAATTCTTCCCCTTCGTCGTCATCGCCGTGCTGGCGCGGCTGCAGACCATCCCCGAGCAGCTCTACGAGGCGGCCACGATCGATGGCGCCGGTGTGTTCGGACGGTTCTTCGACGTGACCCTGCCGCAGCTCAAGGAGGTGCTGACCATCGTCATCCTTTTGCGCACCATCTGGGACTTCAAGGAATTCGACCTGATCTACCTCCTGACCGGAGGCGGACCGGTCAACAACACGCGGACCTTGCCGCTGATCGTCTACCAGCAGGCGTTCGGCCTTAACCAGATGGGCATAGCGGCGACCTACGCGGTGGCGATGATGCTGGTGATGCTCGCCTTCATGCTGATCTATCTCTACCGGGCGCGGAGGCAGGCACCATGATGCCGGCCAGGCGTTCGACGACGATCCTCGCCAATCTGGTGACCTGGGGCCTCGTCCTGCTCATCTCCTTCCCGCTGATCTGGATGGTGGTGACCTCGGTGCGGCCACAGACAGAGCTCTTCCAAATCCCGCCGACGGTCATCCCGCGCGCCATCACCTTCGAGCACTATATCAAGCTCATCGAAGAGACGCCGTTTCTGCGGTACTTCATGAACTCGATGATACTGGCGACATCGACGACGATCGTCGTCATCGTCGTCGGCACGCTCGGCGCCTACAGCCTGGTGCGCTTCTCCTATCGCGGCCGCGAGACGCTGGCGGCGCTGGTTCTGTTCACCTATCTCTTGCCGTCGGTCGTGCTGATCATCCCGCTCTATCTGATGATGGTGAAGCTCGGACTGGCCAACACGCTGACCAGCCTGGTGATCGCCTACACGACCTTTGCGCTTCCCTATGCGCTGTGGCTGCTGCGCTCGTTCATGGCGGGCGTGCCGGAGGATCTCGAATCCGCCGCCCTGGTGGACGGCGCCAGCCGCATCGGCGCGTTCGTCGACGTGATCCTGCCGCAGGCGCTGCCGGGCATCATCTCGACGGCGCTGTTCACCTTCATCCTGGCCTGGAACGAATATCTCTACGCGCTGGTGATGGTGAATTCCGACCAGGCCCGGCCACTGACGACCGGGGTGATGAATATGCTCATCACCTCCTTCAACATCGAATGGTCGCTGCTGATGGCGGCCTCGGTGATGATGAGCATCCCGCTCATCATCATCTTCGCATTCCTGCAGAGCTACCTCACGCGCGGCTTCGGCGCCGGCGGCGTGAAGGGCTGACCGCCCGAAGGAGATTTTCCAGTTGGTCACAGTGACGTTCGACAAGGTGCGCAAGGCGTTTGGCGAGGCGGTGGCGATCCCAAGCCTCGACCTGGCAATAACGTCCGGCGAATTCGTGTCGCTGCTCGGCCCCTCCGGCTGCGGCAAGACCACGACGCTGCGCATGCTGGCCGGGCTTGAGCAGCCGACCGCCGGCGAGATCATGATCGGCGAGCGCACCGTCAACAATCTGGCCCCGAGCGAACGCGACATCGCCATGGTGTTCCAGTCCTATGCGCTCTATCCGCATATGAGCGTGCGCGAGAACATCGCCTATCCGCTGAAGAAGCGCGGCGTGCCGAAAGCCGACCGGCCGGCCATGGTCCAGGCGGCGGCCGATCTACTGCAACTCGGCCCATTGCTTGATCGCAAGCCAAGACAGCTTTCCGGCGGTCAGCAGCAGCGGGTGGCGCTCGGCCGGGCGCTGGTGCGCGAGCCGAAAGTGTTCCTCCTCGACGAGCCGCTGTCCAATCTCGACGCAAAATTGCGCGCCCATATGCGGGCGGAACTGATCGAGCTGCACCGCCGGCTCGGCAAGACCATGGTCTATGTCACCCACGACCAGCTCGAAGCGATGACGATGTCGACGCGCATCGCGGTGATGCAGGGCGGCGAGCTGCAGCAATTCGCGACGCCGGCCGAGATCTATCACAGGCCCGCCAACACCTTCGTCGCCGGCTTCATCGGCACGCCGTCGATGACACTGGCCGATGGCGAGATCACCATGGACCAAGGACGGCCGGTGCTGAAGCTCGGCACGCTGCCCTTGGAGCTGCCTGCCAATCATCTGAGCGAACGGCCAGAAGGAACAAGGCGCGTCACCGTTGCCGTGCGGCCCGAAGACATCCTCATCGGCACAGGCAGCTTCCGGGCCAATGTGCGACTGGTCGAGCCGACGGGCCATGAATCCATCGTGCTGGTCAATGCCGGCGATGTCGGCTTCACCGTTCGCGTGGCCGGCGACACGGTGCTGAAGGCCGGCGAGACGATCCCGCTCGATCTCAGGCGCGAGCGCATTCACGTCTTCGACCGCGAAAGCGGGCGCCGGCTCAATGCCGACCTGGCCGCGGCGACGGCCGACCCCGTCCGCTCTCGCGCCTAGTACCCTTTGGAGAAGAAGACCGCATGAACACTGTGTTGCGCAACACGCCCGATCTCGAAACGCTCGACAAGCGCTATCTCTTTCATCCGTTCACAGCGCTCGCCGACCATGAGCGCAACGGACCGATGATCATCGTCAAAGGCGAAGGCGTCTGGCTCGAGGATAACCACGGCAAGCGCTACATCGACGGCATGGCCGGCCTGTGGTGCGTCAATGTCGGCTATGGCCGCAAGGAGATCGCTGACGCCATCCAGCACCAGGCGGTGACGCTCCCCTATTTCCATTCCTTCTCGTCCTGGACGACCGACACACCGATCTTGCTTGCCGAAAGGCTGATCGAGATGGCTCCGGTGCCGATGTCGAAGGTCTTCTTCGGCCAGTCGGGCTCGGATGCCAACGACACCCAGGTCAAGCTCGTCTGGTACTATAACAACGCCCGCGGCAAACCGCTGAAGAAGAAGATCATCGCGCGCAACCGCGGCTATCACGGCGTAACGGTGGTCGCTGGCAGCCTGACGGGGATGCCTTCGCTGCATTCCGGGTTCGACCTGCCGCTTTCCTTCGTGCGGCATACGACGGCGCCCTATCGCCTGTGGGAAGCCGAGCCCGGCATGTCGGACGAGGCCTTCACCGCCAAGCTCGCCAAGGACCTCGAAGACCTGATCCTCGCCGAGGGACCGGATACGGTCGGCGCCGTGATCATGGAGCCGGTGATGGGAGCCGGCGGCGTGATCGTGCCACCCAAGGGCTATTACAAGGCAATCCGCGCGGTGCTCGACAGGCATGACGTGCTTTTGATCGCCGATGAGGTGATCTCCGGCTTCGGCCGGCTCGGCACCATGTTCGGCGCGACGGCCATGGAGATGCAGCCGGACCTGATCACGGTGGCCAAGGGCATCACCTCAGCCTATGTGCCGCTGTCGGGCTGCATGGTCTCGGAGAAGGTCTGGCGCGGCATCGTCGACGGCCAGGCGACGCTGGGCGCCTTCGGTCACGGCTATACCTATTCCGCCCATCCGCTGGCGGCGGCCGCGGCGCTCGCCAATCTCGACATCATCGAAAAAGACGGGCTGGTCGCCCAGGCGGCGGACCGTGGCGCCTTCATGCACCGGCAGCTTCAAGAGGCTTTTGCCGACCACCCGCTGGTCGGCGAGATCAGGGGCATGGGCCTCGTCGGCGCGGTCGAATTCGTCGCCAAAAAACAGCCGGCGACACGGTTCGAGCCGTCGCTGAAGATCGCCGCCCGCATCGTCAAGGCGGCGCTGGCGCGCGGCCTCATCACCCGCGCTTTGCCGCATGCCGACACGATCTCGTTCTCGCCGCCCTTCGTCATTTCGGAAGACGAGATCGCGCAGATGGTGTCCCGCGCCCGCGAGGCGGTGGACGCGGTGATGGACGAGTTGGTGCGCGAAAAGATCTGGTCGGCCTGAGGCCGCAACCGCAACATACGAGGATTAGACTTCATGGACAGGACGAGTGTTGACTGGGTCGGACCGATGCCGGCGATCACCACCCCGTTTCACGACGACGGCCGCATCGACGAGGTGGAGTTCGCCGCCAATATCGAGCGGCTGATGAAGGATGGCGCGACCGGCGTCGTCGCCGGCGGCTGCACCGGTGAGTTCTGGGCGCTGAGCCATGACGAGCGCAAGCGCCTCTACGAGGTCTCGGAAGAAGCGATGGCCGGCCGTGGCACGCTTATCGTCGGCACGGGTGCTGTGACCGTCGACGAGGCGGTGGCGCTCAGCCGCCATGCCGAGAAGATCGGTTGCGATGGCGCGCTCATCCTGCCGCCCTATTTCGTCAAGCTTTCGGACGACGAGATCTTCGCCCACTATGCCGATGTGACCGCGGCCGTCGGCCTGCCGGTGGTGCTCTACAACATTCCGGGCAATGCGGTGAACGCGCTGACGCCGGCGCTGGTCTCAAGGCTTGCCGATCTCGACCGTGTCGTGGCGGTCAAGGAAAGCTCCGGCGACTGGAACAATTATTACGGCACCAGCCTTGCGGTGCGCGAACGGCTGCGGGTGTTTTGCGGCCCTTCCTCGGTGTTCGGCGTTCCAGCGGTGGACCTCGGCGCCGACGGCACCATCGACTGTTTCCCCAATGTCTGGTCGCCGGGCGGGCTCGATCTCTATTTCGCGCCCAAAAGCGGCAACCGCGCCGAGGCCGAACGCGTGCAGGCGCTCGGCCGCCGGCTCACCGATCTCTTCACCAGCGGCGGTCGCACGCTCTACCCTGCGACGAAGGCGGCGATGGACATGCTTGGGCTTCCGGGCGGCGGCAAGCCACGGGCGCCGCTCAGGGCGCTCGCCGGCGAGCCGCTGAAGGGCCTCGAACGCGGCTTGAAAGATCTCGGCCTGCTGTGAGGCATCCGCAACCAATAGCGATTTATCCGACGAGAGGGTCACGACCATGAAAGAGAAGACTTCCGGCCAGGCACCGCAGCTCGCGCCGATCGACTACAAGGTGAAGTTCGGCGAATTCATCGGCATCGGCCCGAACGGCCATCTGTTCGTCGACGGCTGCGACGTGCAGGAGCTGGCCGAGACATTCGGCACGCCGCTCTACATCATCTCGGAGAACCAGCTCCGCTACACCTATCGTGCGTTCCGCGATGCGTTCCGCCGGCACTATCCCGATGTCGAGATCCTGTTCGCCAACAAGTCGAACAACGGCCTCGCCATCCGCCACATCATGAACCAGGAAGGGGCGGGCGGCGACTGTTTCGGGGCGCAGGAAATGTACATGGCGCTGCTTGCCGGCACCGATGCCAAGACGCTCGTGCTCAACGGCTCGAACAAGCAGGACGAAGAGCTCGAAATGGCGATCGCCAACGGGCTTTGCGTCAACATCGATGCCATGGACGAGCTCGATCGCATTGCGGCAATAGCCGACCGGCTTGGCGTCGAAGTCGATGTCGGCATCCGCCTCAAGCTCGACCTCGAACCGCTGCGAGAACGCAAGGGCGTCGCCATGCATGGGCCGGGCACGCTGAAGCAGCAGAGCGACTCGACCAAATGGGGCATGACCCGCGAGCAGACCGCCGAGATCGTCAAGCGCGCTCTGGCCATGCCGAGGATCCGGCTCAAGGAGACGCATTTCCATCTCAGCCGGATGTCGAACGACGCCGCCGATTTCGCCGTCATGGCAAAGGAGATGATCACCTGGTCGGGCTATCTGCGCGACAAGGCCGGCTGGACGCCGCCCTGCATCGATATCGGCGGCGGCTGGACCTTCGGAAAATGGTACGGCACCGGCCCGAACAGCCAGCTCGACGACGCCAGTGCGCCGACGGCCGAGGATTATGCGCGTCTCTGCGCGGCGGCGATCAAGGAGGAAGCGGCCCGGCTCGGCCTGCCGCTGCCGAAACTGCGCCTCGAACCCGGCCGCGCGCTGTCGGGTCCGTCCGGCGTGGCGGTCGGCCGCGTCGGCGCGGTGAAGACGGGTTCAACCAAGAAATGGGTGAACCTCGACCTTTCGACCAACCATCTTTCCTGGTCGGCGGTGCTCGACTGGTACTATCACGCCGTCGCGGTGGCCAATGCCGAGGCCGAGGGCACGGAGGTGGTCGACCTGGTCGGGCCGCTCTGCAATTCCGACGAGGTTGGCTCGCACCGCAAGATGCCGGTGCTGCAGCGCGGCGACTATGTCGCGTTTCTCGATGCCGGCGGCTACACTGAATCCTCCGCCGCCCGCTACAATGCGCAGCTTCTGCCGGCAACGGTGCTGGTTGCCGGCGACAAGGCGGAAATCACCACGGAACGCGAGCAGCTCCGAGACGTCATGGGGCGCTTTCGCGTGCCGCCGCGACTGCTCGCCGGCTCTTTCACGCAACGCAGCTAGGGTCTTACAATGGATCTGGGTATCAGGGGGCGGCACGCCCTCATCACCGGCGGCAGCAAGGGCCTTGGCAAGGCGGCTGCCGCCTCACTCGCCGGGGAAGGGGTCAATCTGACCCTGGTTGCCCGCACGGCCGGCCCGCTCGAAGCGACGGCCCGCGAGATTGCGGCAGACACGGGCGTGCATGTCGCAACGGTCGCGGCCGATGTGACGACGGCGCAAGGGCGGGCCGATGTGCTGTCTGCTTGCCCCGACCTGGACATATTGGTCACCAATCCCGGGGTCAGGCAGACGCCGGACAATTTCCGCACGATGAGCCGGGCGGATCTCGACGGCTGGATGGAGGCGCATTTCTTCACGGCCTACGAACTGATCCGCGCCGTGGTGCCGGGCATGAGCGAGCGCAAGTTCGGCCGGGTGGTGAACATCTCGGTCAGCTTCATCAAATTCCCGCAGGTCAATTTCGGCCACTCGCATGCTGCGCGGCTGGCGCTCGCCGGCGCCATTGGTTCGATGGTGCGTGAACTGGTGCCGCACAATGTCGTCATCAACAGCGTGCTGCCCGGCTTCTTCGATACGGATGCGCTGCAGACCAATCTGCACGGCCACGCCGCGCGCGGCAACACGACCTATGAGGCGATCGTCGCCGATCGTCTCAAGACGACGCCGGCCGGCCGCTTTGCCGACCCAAAGGAATGCGGGGACCTGATCGCCTTCCTGTGCAGCGCGCAGAACGGCTATATGACGGGCCAGAACATCGTCAACGACGGCGGCGTCTACCAGGGATTGTTCTGATCATGGCGGATGGTTCGGCAAGCCCCGAAATGCTCGACCCCAATGGGCGCGTGGTGATGCTGTCGGGCGCCTCGCGCGGCATCGGCCTGGCCATCGCCAGGAGGCTGCACGCGCAGGGCTATACGCTTTCGCTCGGCGTGCGGAAGCCTGACGCCGCAGTGTTCGCCGCTTTCGATCCGGCGCGGACCCTGGTCCAGTGCTTCGATGCCGAGCGAGCCGAGACGGCGGCGCAATGGGTTGACGCCACCGTCGCCCGGTTCGGCCGCATCGACGCGCTCATCAACAATGCCGGGATCTTGCGCCCGCTGGACCTGCGCTCGGGCGACGAAAGCGTGCTCGACGAGATGTGGGCGGTCAACGTCAAGGCGCCGTTCCGGCTGATCCGCCTTGCCTTGCCGCATCTGGAAAAAGGCGGGCACGGGCGGATCATCAATGTCGCCTCGACCGACGGCAAGCGCTACCGCGACACGGTTTCGGTCGCCTACGCCATGACCAAGCACGCCGTCATGGCCCTGACCCATGCCGCCAAATTCGCCGGCTGGGAAAAGGGCGTGCGCGTCACCGCACTTTGCCCAGGTGCTGTCGACACCGATCTCGTTGCATCCGTCCCGGGAGTGACGCCATCGGCAAATCGTATCGCTCCCGAAACGATCGCTGAGACAGTGGCTTTCCTGCTGCGCCTGCCGAACACTGCCTCCGTCGCTGAGCTCGTTCTCAACACCAGGCTGGAGAGCTGGATCTAATCAGCTCTGCCCCTGCGCGCGCTTGCGCAAATAAGCGCGCCAGGTCATCGCCCAATGGGCCGGATCTTCGAGCGGCGCGCCCTTGATCTGGTGGACAGCCTGGTTGTGCGGCGCCGAGCGCACCATGTCCGGATCGGCATAGGCCTCCTCGATCACCGCCGCCAGCACGGCGATCCAAGTGTCGAGATCTTCCTTCGACCACATCTCGCCGGCTTCCGGCGTGAACGGCTGCGGGACGATCCACGGCTCGTGCGACAACCAGAAGGCGTCGATGCCGTAATCGACCATGCGGTTCTGGACATCCATGGCGCTGACGCCGGTGTCCTCGAACAATTTGCCGAGGCTGAAGCGCGTCATCTCCATGCGCCAGGCGTCGATGTCGGGATGTGAGCGCGAGACGCCGCGCAGCTTCAGCAGTTCGTGGTCCATGTAGTTGTTGGCCAGCACCGACAGGTCGGCCGCCTCGCGAATGCCCTCGGCGCCGAGCGAGCGGACCCAGGCATAGGCCTTGAGCACGACGGGGATGTTGCCAAGGAATTCGCGAACCTTGCCGATGCTGTCGTCCCGGTCATTGTCGAGATGGTAGCTTTTGCCGTCGAAGGTCACGACCGGTTTGGGCAGGAAGGGCGCAAGCTCGGCGCTGCAGCCATAGGCGCCGACGGCAGGGCCGCCGCCGCCCTTCGGCGCGCCGAAAGTCTTGTGCAGCATATACATGCAGGCGTCGAAGCCGAGTTCCCGTGCCCTTAGCCGGCTCATCACGCCGTTGAAGTTGGCGTGGTCGTAGAAGCAGAGCCCGCCGGCCTCATGGACGACGCGCACCCATTCCTTGATGTGCGGGTTGTAGATGCCCATGTCGTCGGGATTGTTGATCATCAGGGCCGCGGTGCGGTCCGAGACCGCTGCCTTCAGCGCATCGAGCGAAGGATAGCCATCTTCTTCCAGCGGCAAGGTGATGACCTTGAAGCCGGCTGTCGCGGCGGTGGCTGGATTACAGGGGTGCGCCTGAAGCGAGGTAACGATCTCGTCGCGCTTGCCAAGCTCGCCGCGGGAAGCAAGCCAGGCGCGGGTAACGCAGGCATGGGTGTAGGCGGCATCGGCGCCGCCGGCAGGCTGGAACACGAACTGATCCATGCCGGAGAGTTCCCGCAAAGCCAGGTCGAAGCGATGGATGATCTCGAGCACCCCCTGCAGCGTTTCCTCATTCTGCAGCGGGTGGACTTCGGCCAATTCCGGGCGCGCCGCCAGCGCCTCGTTGAGGCGGGCATTGTATTTCATGGTGCAGGTGCCGAACAGGCTGATGCCCATCATGCCGAGCGTCTGCTGGGAAAGGTGCAGATAGTGCCGAAGCACATCGGGCTCCGACATTTCCGGCAGAGCCGGAGGCGTCGGGCGGCGCATGCCTTCGGGGATCAGTGTTTCGGCACAGCCCACCGCGGCTGTGACCGCCTGATCGGCGGAAGGAAACATGATGCCACGCCGCCCGCGCCGGCCCATTTCCATGACCACCGGCTCATCCCAGACGGCCGCATGATAGCGCCGCAGCTTGGTCATGTCGCTCATCGGCTCAGAATCTCCGCAAGGCTCGCCGCCAGCCGATCGATATCCGAGCGGCTATGGACCTCCGTCACCGCATAGAGCGCGGACTGGCCGAGAGCAGGGAACGCGGCGGACAGATCGTGGCCACCGAAAATCCCGCGCTCGCGCAAGGCCCGGTTGACGTCGCGCACGGTTTTGCCCGATGCGTCGAAACGGACGACGAATTCCTTGAAGAAGCCACCGGGAAAGACGATGTCGACGCCGGGCACTTCAGCCAGCACCTTTGCCGCGTAATGCGCCTGCTGGATGATGAGCTCGCCGACCTCGCGGAAACCTTCCGGGCCCATCAGCGACATGTAGACGGCGTTGGAAATGGCCCAGAGGTAAACGGAGTTGCCGGTCCAGTCCTTGCCGTGCTCGCGCGAACCATAGGAGGACTGGTGCAGCAGCGACAGGCCGAAAGCGTGTTCTGCGGGCTGAACCGTCTCGGCGATCGACACCAGCAGGGACGGATATTCGCGGGCGTAGCGCTCCTCGTCGCGGCTGGCGATGAAGCCGCCAGTGCCGCCGCCGCAATTCATGTGGACACCGAGCGGTTGCGTGGTGCCGACGACGATGTCGGCGCCAAAGTCGGCGGGTGGGGCAAGCACGCCAAGCGAGATCGGATCGACGCCGACGATGAATTCGGCGCCGGCGCGGTGGGCGAGTGCGGCGACCTCGCCGGCTTGGGTTTCGATGACGCCGAGATAGTTCGGCGTCTCGATGTAGACGGCCGCGGTGCGCGAAGACAGCTTTGCTTCCAGCTCGGCCAGATCGAGAAGGCCGGTGCTGGCATCGAAGCCGATCTCGGCGACGGCGATGTGACTCGGCATCTCCTGCGGTTCGCAATAGTTGCGGATGACCGAAAGCCGTTCGGGATCGATGATGCGCGGCACGATCACCTCGTGCCTGGCGGTCAGGCGCGAGGCCATGCGGATGGCATGGCCGGCGGCGCAGCCCCAGCTGTAGACGGGCAGGCCGACGATCTCCATGTCGAGCAATTCGCCAAGCTGGCTGGTGAATTCGAACCAGGCCTGGTTGCGGCCATGATCCGAGGACGGCGTGCCCCAGACAGGCGTCAGGAATTCACTGCGCCCGGCGATCTCGTCGCAGATCGCCGGCACATGATGCTGCCAGCAGCCGCCGCCAAGAAAGCTGAGATTGGTTTCGCAATCCTCGTTCTTCCTGAGGATGGCAAGCAGATGCCGGCGAAGCTCGGCCTCCGAACGCAGGGCCGGCGGCAAGGCGAGCTCGCGTGTCATGCGATGATCGGCCGGAATCTGCTCGAACAGCGCCTCGATCGACGGGGCGCCGATGGCGTCGAGCATCTCCTGTTTGATGGCCGGAACGGAGTTGGCCATGAAGGGGTGAGTGAAGGTCATGACGTCTCGCAAGGCGGTGCAACTGACTGGCAGACTGTGCCGAACTTGACCCGCATCTGTCAATCGTTTGTACGCATTGCGCACGGAAGTTACTATATCGAACGAAAGCGGCTAAGAACAGCAAGAGTCCAAAGGGGGCGATCCGGCGCACATTTGCCGGCAATTTGGTAAGAAGCCTGATGGCGGTACCGAATCTTGCGAACAGCCGGGCGCAGACAAACGGCGGGGACGGAAGCGGGTCGCCGCGGATCGGCCTTCTGGTCAATCCGCTTGCCGGGCTTGGCGGACGCGTCGGCCTGAAGGGATCCGATGGCGACGATACTGTCGCGGCGGCTCTGGCGCTCGGGGCGCAACCGGCGGCATCCGAGCGCGCCGCGCTTGCCCTGCGGGAACTTGCCGGCAGCGGCATGACTATCCTCACGGCAGGCGGCGCGATGGGCGAGACAGCCTGCCGGATCGCAGGCGTCAGCCATCGTGTCGTCTTCGGTCCGGCAGGTCCGGCGACATCGGCGCGCGATACGATCGAAGCCGCGCGCGCCCTTCTCATCGCAAGGGTGGACCTCGTTCTCTTCGCTGGCGGCGACGGCACGGCGCGCGACATCCTGTCGGCTGTCGGCCGCGACATGACGATGGTCGGCATCCCGGCCGGCGTGAAGATGTATTCCGGCGTCTTTGCCCTGTCGCCTGTCCATGCCGGTCTGCTGGTCAGAACCCATCTCGTCCAAGGTGCTGGCGCGCCAACGGAGGAGCGCGAAATCCTCGACATCGACGAGGCGAGCTTGCGACAGGATAGGCCCGCCACACGTCTGTATGGTTATGGCCTGGTTCCGCGCGATCCGGCGATCCAGGTCGCCAAGGCTTCGACCGGGGGAAATGAGTTGCATGATGTGGCGGCGCTCTGCCGCGCCGCGGCGGCAGATCTCGAACCGGACTGCGTTCACATCGTGGGGCCCGGTTCGACCATGCAGCGTCTGCTGGCCGCGGCCGGGCTCGAAGGCTCCCTGCTCGGGGTCGATCTGGTCGCGAACGGCAAGATGCTGGCTAAGGATGTCGGCGAGGCGGACATCCTGGCCCGCCTCGCCCAATGGCCGGCGCGTATCCATGTCGGCGTCATCGGCGGCACCGGCTGCCTGTTTGGCCGCGGCAACCAGCAGATCAGCGCCAAGGTGCTGCAACGCGTCGGGCGCGAGCGCATCGCCATTCTGGCGCCGCCGTCCAAGCTTGCGCTGCTCGGACCGGACGGCTTCTTTGTCGATACCGGCGATGCCGAGGTCGACCGGATGCTTGGCGGCTACATCAAGGTGCGCACCGCACCACGGCGCGAGATGGTGATGCGCATTCGCGGCTGAGGCGACAAGCGCGTCGTGTCAGGACGCAGCTACAAGATGCCCGTTGCCAACATCCTTCAGCGCCAGTTTCGGCGGTGGCTCACCGATCTTTCTGGTCGGACTCGGAATCTCCTGATCGAGACGGGCGAAGCGCGGCCGGCGCCTTGCAGGATCGGGCACCGGCACGGCTTCGATCAAACGCTTTGTGTAGGGGTGACGCGGGTTCGAGAAGACCTGATCGCGGGTGCCCATCTCGACGATCTGGCCGAGATACATGACGGCGACACGGTCGGAAATGTTCTCGACCACCGCCATGTCGTGAGAGATGAACAGATAGGCGATGCCGAACTCGCGCTGCAACTCCTTAAGCAGCTCCAGCACGCGGGCCTGCACCGACACGTCGAGCGCCGAAACGCTTTCGTCGGCGATGATGAGTTTGGGCCGAAGAGCCAGAGCGCGAGCGATGCAGATGCGCTGGCGCTGGCCGCCCGAGAATTCGTGCGGATAGAGCTCCATCTGGTCGGCCGACAGGCCGACGCGCTCGAACAGCGCCGCCACCCGCTGCCCGCGTTCTTCCTTCGAAGCGATGCCATGGATCAAGAGCGGCTCGGCGACGAGATCGCCGACGCGCATGCGCGGATCGAGCGAGGCGTAGGGGTCCTGGAAGATCATCTGCACATCGCGGCGAACCGCCTTGCGCTCGTCGCGGCCAAGGCCCGACAGATTGCGTTCGCCGATCACGATATCGCCTTGGTAGGGCACAAGCCCGGCCAGCGCCTTGGCGGTGGTCGACTTGCCGCAGCCGGATTCGCCAACCAGCGCCAGCGTCTCATGCGGCGCGATGGAAAAGCTGACGCCTTCGACGGCGTGGACACGGCGATCCACTCGGCCAAAAAAGCCGCCATGCAGATCGAAGCCGACATGCAGGTCGTCGACCAGCGCGACCTGGTTCGGCGTTTTCGGGATTGTCTGCCCAAGGACTTGCCGTCCTGCACCGGTGCCAATGCGCGGCACCGCAGCGAGCAATTCACGCGTATAGTCGGCTTGCGGGCGGGCATAGATGTCGGCGACCTTGCCTTCCTCGATCATGCGGCCATGGCGCATCACGATCACCCGATCCGCCATTTCCGCCACCACGCCCATGTCGTGGGTGATGAGGATGACGCTGGTGCCATGCTCGCGCTGCAGATCGCGCAACAGTTCCAGCACCTCACCCTGCACGGTGACGTCGAGCGCCGTCGTCGGCTCGTCGGCGATCAGCACATCCGGCTTCAGCGCCAGCGCCATGGCGATCATCACGCGCTGGCGCATGCCGCCGGACAGTTCGTGCGGAAACTGCTTCAGCCGGCTTTCGGCTTCCGAAATACGCACGGCCTTCAGCGCCTCGATGGCGCGCCGGCGCGCCTCGGCGCTCGACAGATCGGTATGCGCCTCGATGGATTCGGTCAGTTGGCGGCCGATCGACAGCACCGGGTTGAGCGAGGTCATCGGCTCCTGGAAGATCATCGCGATGCGGTCGCCACGAATGCGCTGCATCTGACGCTCGTTGAGCGTCGCGAGGTCGATCTCGCCAAGCTGGATCATGCCAGAGGAAATTCGTGCGGCAGGCTGCGGCAACAATTGCATGATCGCCAGCGCCGTCATCGATTTGCCGGAGCCGGATTCGCCGGCAATGCAAAGCGTCTCGCCACGCTTGAGCGTCAGCGACAGGTCCGACACGACTTCCCGTTCGCCGTCCTCGCCACGCACGCTGACACACAGGCCCGCGATCTCCAGCACTGGCCTGCCTGCGGGCGAACCAACCGGAGCTGCCGCCCCGGTCGGTTTGTTGGCCGCACTTGTGCTCATTCGAAGACGCAACGCGGGAAGTAGAACGACACCACCCAGTTCGGCATGTCGACGATCTCGCTGATCCGGAGATCGCCGCAGACCGATACCAGCATGTAGGCTTCGACGGGGTCCATCGCGTAGCGATCGGCAAGCAGATCGACCATCTGGGCAACCGCTTCCCTGGCGCCGGTCATCAGGTCCGGCCCGATGCCCGTCGTCACCTCGTAACCCTTGGCGTCGAGATGGCGCGTCACCGGACCCGGCGTGGTGAAGCGCGGCGTCTTCAGCCTGATATCCTTGACCAGGTCGAGCTTGAGCACGACGTCCATCGGGCTTTCGATCGCCGTTCCGCAGACCTCGCCATCGCCCTGTGCGGCATGTGTGTCACCGACCGAGAATAGCGCACCTGCCACTTCCACCGGCAGATAGAGCACGGTGCCGGCGGCGAGATCGCGGATGTCGAGATTGCCGCCGACACGCCTTGGCGGCACCACCGAGTGGAGACCCATTTCGGCCGGCGCATTGCCGATGGTGCCGGCGAAGGGTTTCAGCGGCACGCGCGCGTTCTTTCCGAACAGCGCCGGCTCGAGCGAGGCGGCGTCGTATTTCCAGATGTTCAGCGCCGGCTCCGGAAAATCGTCGGCGAGCAGCCCGAACCCCGGAATGTTCCCCGTCCAGCCAAAGCCGGACGGTTTGAACATCTCGATCGTCACCTTCAGCGCATCACCCGGTTCCGCGCCTTCCATGAAGATCGGCCCGGTCACCGGGTTGACCCTGTCGAAGTCGAATTTCTCGATGTCGGCGACTGTGCTATCGGCCTGAAGCTGCCCACCCGACGAATCGAGACACTGGAACTCGATTGTCGAACCGGGCGCCACCCTCTCGACCGGGGCGAGGGAATTGTCCCAGCCGAAATGGTGGTGGCGCCCGTGGATGGTGTAGTCGCAGTTATTGCACATCGTTCACATACACATTGTCATAGTTGATCGGGATATGGACCGGGTCGACATAGAGGTTGTCGGCACCGCCCATGCGGGCGGATTTCATGGTGAAGCGCTGCTCGTTGAACACCGGCGCCCAGGGCGCGTCCGCCATGATCTTGTCGTAGATCGCGCTCCACATCTTGTCGCGCTCGCCAGCCTTGGCCGGGTCGACGACGGAGTCGGCTTCAGCCGCCTTGGCGTCGAGATCCTTGTTGCAGTACCACGACCAGTTCCAGCCACCCGGAACAGCACCGGCGCAGCCGAGGATCGGCCCGTAGAAATTGGACGGATCGGGGAAGTCGGCGATCCAGGCCATGCCGCCCGACCAGATCATCGGCGCGCCGGCCTTGTCACCGCCGGCGGCGATGACGTTGGCCTGGGCGAGCGACTGGATGCTGGCCTTGATGCCGATTGCCGCCAGATCCTGCTGGATCGCCTGGGCGATGCGCGGGTTGGGGTCGGTGTTCATGGCGAACAGCTGCGTCTCGAAGCCGTCGGGGTGGCCGGCCTCGGCAAGCAGCGCCTTGGCCTTGGCCACGTCATGGGGATAGCCTTTGAACGCCTTGTCGTAGCCGGGCATCGACGGCGGCAACGGCTGGTTGGCCGGCACCGCGCGGTTGTTTATCAGCTGGACGATGCGGTCCTTGTTGATCGCCATGTTGACGGCTTGCCGCACCTTCACATTGTCGAAGGGCGCCATGGTGGTGTTCATGGTGATGTAGCCGGTGTGCAGCTGGCCGCCCTCGACAACGCGGGCCTTCTGCTCGGGATCGGCCATCACCTCCTGGAACTTGGCCGGCGGAATGCCGTCGCCGGGAATATCGATTTCGCCCTTCTGCAGGCGCAGCAGAGCCACGATCGGCTCCTGGCCGATCTCGAAGGTGACCTTGTCGAGATGCGGCAGGCCCTTGTGCCAGTAGTCCGGGTTGCGCTCGAAGACGATGCGCTGGCCGAGCGTCCATTCGGCGAGCTTGAACGCGCCGGTACCGACCGGATGCTTGCCGAAGTCGGCGCCGTATTTCTCGACCTCCTCCTTCGGCACGACATGCGCGAAATTGATGGCCATGACGTGCAGGAAGGTAGCGTCGGGCCGGGTGAGCTCGAACTTGATCGTGTAGGGATCGACGACGGTGACGCCCGACAAGCTCTCGGCCTTGCCGGCGGCGACATCGTCATAGCCCTTGATCGAGCCGAAGAAGCCGGCGCCCGGGCTCTGCGTCTTCGGATTGGTGACGCGGTCGAGCGAATATTTCACATCGTCGGCGGTCATTTCGCGACCATTGTGGAACTTCACCCCGTGGCGCAGCTTGAAGGTGAAGGTCTTGCCGTCCGGCGCGATTTCGTAGCTTTCCGCCAGGTCGGGCTTGAGATTGGTGGTGCCCGGCTCGTAGTCCATCAGTCCGTCGAACAGGCTCTTGATCATCGACCAGTTCTGCCAGTCATAACCGATGGCGGGATCGAGGGTGGCGACGTCGTCCTTGTAGGTGACGGTGATGGCGCCGCCCTGCTTGGCGTTCGGATCGACGGCGTCCTCGGCGCGAGCGCTCGCCATGCCAAGCATCAGCGCAAGCGCCGATGCCGCCACGGTGGAGGTCAGAAATTTCTTCATCTCATGTTCCCTTTCTCTGGTTTGTATCGGTCTTTTCTTGGTTTCATCTGAGCTTGATACGCGGGTCGATGAACGGTGCGACGATGTCGGCCAGGAGATTGCCGAGCACGATGGCGAAGGCCGACACCAGCGTGACGCCCATGATGATCGGAATGTCGACGCGCTGGATGGCCTGCCAGGCGAGCTGACCGATGCCCGGCCAGCCGAACACGCTTTCGACCACCACGATGCCGCCCATGAAGATGCCAATGTCGATGCCGATCATGGCGATGACCGGCAGGATGGCGTTGGGCAGCGCGTGGCGAAAGAGGATGGCGCCGCGCGCCAGACCTTTGGCGCGCGCCGTGCGCACATAGTCCTGACGCAGCACGTCGATCATCGACGAGCGCATCATGCGCGCGTACCAACCGGCGCCGAGGATGCCCATGGTCAGCGACGGCAGCACCAGATGCCGCCAGGTGCCGTAGCCGCCGATTGGAAACCAGCCGAGGCGCACGGCAAACACATAAAGCAGCAAGAGGCCGACGACGAATTGCGGCGCCGAGACGCCGACGAAAGAGGCGACCATCAGCGTCTGGTCGGTGGTGGTGCCGCGTTTGACGGCGGCGATGAGGCCCATGGTCAGGCCGATCAGAAGCTCGCACAGGATGGCGCCGACCATCAGCAGCAGGCTCGCTGGCAGCCGCGAGACGATGAGTTCGGTGACCTCGGAACGCTGGATGTAGGAGCGCCCGAGATCGCCGCTGAGCAGGCTCATCAGATAATGCCAGTACTGGACGACGAAGGGCTGGTCGAGGCCGAGTTGCCGGCGAATGTTTTCGACCGTCTGCGGCGTGGCGCTGCGGCCCGCGATCTGGCGCACCGGATCCGCGGGCAGCAGGTAGAGCAGGGCAAAGGTGATCAGCGACACGCCGAGCAGGATGAGCAGCGATTGAATGACGCGACGGCCGAGATAGGCGATCATGCCCGTCCCCTTTGCGTCGGGTCGAGGATGTCGCGCAGCGCGTCACCGATCAGGTTGAAGGCCAGCGCCAGCGCCAGGATCGCCGCACCCGGGAAGAACACCAGCCAGGGTGCTGCCTGGAAATAGGTCTGGTTCTCGAAGATGATGTTGCCCCAGGACGCGGTCGGCGGCTGCACGCCGATGCCGAGATAGCTGAGGGTGGCTTCCAAAAGCACGGTGGTCGAGATGCCGAGCGTGCCCCAGACGATGATCGTCGGCAACAGATGCGGCAGGATGTGGCGAAACAATATGCGTGGCGCACCCGCGCCAATGGTGCGCTCGGCGTCGATGAACTCGCGCTCCGCCAGGGAGCTCGTCTCGGTATAGATGACCCGGGCGGTCTGCACCCAGTTTACCAATGCGATCACCATGGCGACGATCCACAGGCTTGGCTCGAACACCGCCGCCAGGCAGATGGCCAACAGCAGCGCCGGAAAGGCCATCATCAGGTCGGTGAAGCGCATCAGCACGCTGCCGATCCAGCCACGGAAATAGCCTGCCGTGACGCCAACCAGCGTACCGATCGAGAGCGCCACGCCGTTGGCGACAATGCCGATGATCAGTGAGGTGCGCGCGCCGTAGAGGATGCGGGTCAGCAGGTCGCGGCCGAGCAGATCAGTCCCCAGCCAGAATTTGGCACCAGGCGGCAATGGCGCGCCTTCAAGTGTCAGCCCGTCGAACATCTGCTCGTTTGGATCGTAGCCCGTCAGCCATGGTGCCAGGATGGCGCCAGCCAGGACGATGGCCACGATCACCAGGCCGAGCACTGCCAGACGACGTTTCAGCAGTTGCCGCCAGACACCGGCGCGTGGCCTGGCTGGCAGGCGGCCGGTTGCGGGCAGGTCAGGCGCGATGGGACTGGTCATCGCCGCCTTCTTCTTCCGTCATCGCCACGATCCGGCGAGCAGCCTCCTCGACACTGATCTGCCAGCTCATCGCCAGCGACCGCAGCTGCGCGTAGGCGCGGCCGTCCCCGGCGCCTTTCGACAAGGCCTCGACCGCGCGCACGATGGTCTGACGCTCCGCGACGCGCAGGCGAAGTGACGATATCTCGCTTGCCTGCAGCTTGCGCGCCTCGAAACTCTGCCGCGCGATCAGAAGCGCGCTGTAGACACCTGCATTGCCGACCGGCTTCAGCAACTGGGCGTCTGCCTGGTGCGACAGCGCCCATTCGATACGGCCCGGCGCCTCGGAGCCGATCAGCGCTACCATCGGCATCGGCGCCTCGCCTGGCTTCCATGGAAATTGTTCATCGAAGCCGAGATCGGCATCGAAGAAGACGAAATCCGCGGCCAGGACCTCGGCCGGCAGTTCCGGCCAGCAGCCGACCATCTCAAGCCCGATGGCCGACAATTGCCGCGTGATCGCCTGCACCGTCGGATGCGGACGATGCAGCACAAAGGCCTTGGCGCCGCCGAGATTCGGAATGCGTGGGGTTCTCATCACGACACCACCCTCAGGCGCGGGCGGCCGAATGTTTTTGCCGGATCGTAGCGTGATAGATAGGGGTCCGGCGCGACCTCATCCTCGCGGCTGACGACCTCGAAGAACCCGTTCGCGATCCGGCCGATGATGACCGGCAGCGTGGCGTGCTGGGAATGGGCATCGATGGCTACCGGCCCGAGCCTGGTGGAAAAGCGTCGCGCGGCGAAGGCCTTCGAGAATTCCGCCGGACCGGCGTCGGGATCTCGGGAGAGCACATCAGCCATCACTTGCACGGAAGCATAGGCGGAAGCCTCGAAGGACGAGGCGAAGGCAGCCGGGCGTGGGGCGAAATACGGCCCGACCGACAGATGTCCTTTGCCGGATTCACCAATCGCCGGCAGCTCGCCCTCGGTGAGGTTGCAAGAAATGACCGGGCAGGCTTCGGGGCTGAAGGCGACATCCTCGGCAGCCAGGTCGCGATAGGCCGCAAGGAAGGCGTAGGACGAGGTGCCGATCAGGTTGTTGAGGATGAAGTTCGGCCGCGTGGCGCGGATTTCAGCGATCAGGCGCGACACGTCGGTCTCGCCGATGCGCAGGTAGCGCTCGCCCAGCACCTTGCCGCCGGCGTCCGCAATCAGGTCGCGCGCCACGCGGTTCATCTCCCAGCCCCAGATATAGTTCGAGCCAAGCAGGAAGCCGTTGGCGCCGAAGCGCGGCACGACATGCGCCATCAGCGGCACCAGATGCTGGTTGGGGCAAGCGTGCATGTAGACGACATGCTCGTTGGCCTCGAAGCCTTCATAGGGGCAGGCATACCAGAGCATGCCGCCCGCCTTTTCCAGGACGGGAATCGTCTCCTTGCGGCTCCAGGAGGTGACGCAGCCGACGACATGGCGGGCGTTGCTGGTCCTGAAAATGTCCTCGCACAGCGTCGCGTAGCGATCCGCATTGCTTTGCGGGTCGCGCTCGACCGGCACCAGTTCGATGCCTGAGCTGCGGTCGGCATTGATGTCGGCAATGGCGCGCATTGCGCCCATCCGGCAGGCATCCGACACGAGCTGATAGCTCCCCGAGCGAGAATACAGGATGCCGATCTCGATGCGCCGTTTCAAACAGATCTCCAAAATGACAATGCCCCGCAGCCAGCGCCGCAGGGGCGAGGCATACGAGGCATCTTTGCCGCCCGGCGGTCGGAGCCGGTATTTTCCCATTAGAGCGACGTACGTCCATTCGGACGCACAAAGTACGCTCTAATATTTTTCATCTCCGCATCAGCGTATTCGGTACGGCGGCTCAGTCAAGCGGGAAAATGGCGGCGCAAAAGGCTATGCCCGCAGCCTCATCCCTTCCGGGTCGAAGAACGGCATCGGCGCCACGACCGCCCGTGTCGGCTTGCCGTCGATATCGATGCTGAGTTCGGTGCCGACCGTGGTGAAAGGCAGCCGCAGATGCGCGGTCGCCAGCACCTTGCCGAGGGAATAGCCATGGTCGCTGTAAGTGACGACGCCGGCATCCTCGCCACCGGCCAGAACCCTGGCATCGGTTGCGGCTGGCCTGTCGCCGTCGAGGATCAGTCCGGTCCAGCGTTCGTCGAGGCCCTTGTCGCGCACCTTCAGCAGCGCTTCGCGGCCGACGAAATCGCCCTTATCGAACTTGATCCAGCGGTCGAGCCCGACATGGAACGGCGTGCGCGTCTCGTCCATGTCGATGCCGTGCGCGGGATAGGCTTTCTCCAGGCCAAGCGTGAACATCGCCAGCACGCCATAGGGTTTCAGGTCGAAATCTCGGCCGGCCTGCATCAGCGCGTCCCAGAGCGAAGCCGCCTCGTCGGCCGGAACGAAC
Source organism: Mesorhizobium sanjuanii (assembly GCF_002529485.1). NCBI lineage: Bacteria > Pseudomonadati > Pseudomonadota > Alphaproteobacteria > Hyphomicrobiales > Phyllobacteriaceae > Mesorhizobium > Mesorhizobium sanjuanii. The sequence goes on along the minus strand of NZ_NWQG01000111.1, from coordinate 6,204 downwards.
AGCTCGAAGCCGAGCTCGCCGGTCACGCCGGTGCGCGAAATCAACACCTTGGTCTCGCCGACGCGACCTGACGAAAATGACCAGCGCTTCAGGCTGTCAAGATCGGCATCCGAGACCAGCGTCTTCAACAATTCGCGCGAGCGTGGCCCCTGGATCGTTGGAAAGGCGATAGCAGCCGTGATGTCGGTGACATAGGCTTTCCGGCCCTGGGCATGATGCAATAGCCAGGGCAGCATTTTGAGGCGATTGACCGAACCGGTCACCAGCATGAAATGCTCCGGCCCGAGCCTGAACACGGTGAGGTCGTCCATGATGCCGCCGTCGTCGCGGCAGACGGTGGAATAGCGCACCTGGCCAGGTTTCATCGCCGCGGCATCGTTGACGATGACATGGTTGACCAGCGCTTCGGCCTCCGGACCCTTGATGTCCATCTTGCCCATGGTGCTGAGGTCCTGGACACCGACATTTTCGCGGGTGTTCAGGTGCTCGTCGGCAATGCCGGAATAGTACTTGGCCGAAATGAAATCGCCGCCGACCCGGCCCATGGTCGCGCCCAGCCCGACGATGCTGTTGTAGAAAGGGGATCGCCGTTCGGCCAAGAAGGTCTCCATCTTCATGAAAACGGCAGCGCCGGGCAGCGCTGCCGAAAGCGTTTGTTGTCGATCTCAGCTGCCGTAGACGTCGAAGGCGAAATATTTGTCGTTGATTTCCTTGTACTTGCCATTGGCGCGGAGCGCGTCGATGGCGGCGTTGAGCTTGTCGGTCAATTCCTTGTTGCCCTTCTGCAGCGCAATGCCGACGCCGGGGCCGTGGACGGCGGGGTCGGCGGTCAAGGTGCCGAGCAGCTTGCAGCAGGCGCCGTCGGGCTTCTTCAGCCATTCGGTGAGAATGATCGAACCGTCCATCATCGCATCGAGGCGTCCATTGGCCATGTCGGTGCGGGCATCGTCGCCGGTCGGATAGGCCTTGACGGTCGAGCCGCTGTATTTCTGCTCGGCGAAATTCTGGTGGATCGTCGCGCTTTGCACGCCCAGCGTCTTGCCTTTCAGATCCTCGGGCGAGGTGCCTGATAGCGTCGAATCCTTCGGCACGGCGATGGCCGGCGGCGTCTGGTAGTATTTGTGGGTGAAATCGACCTTCTCGGCCCGCTCGGGCGTGATCGTGATGTTGATGATGGCATCGAACTTGCCGGCCTGAAGCGCCGGGATCGAGCCGTCGAAATCCTGCACGACGAATTCGCATTCGGTCTTCATCTCGGCGCATAGCGCCTTGCCGAGATCGATGTCGAAGCCGCCCAGCGTGCCGTCGGCATTGGCGTAATTGAAGGGCGGATAGGCGCCCTCGGTGCCGAGCTTGAGTTTCTTGTCCTGGGCAGAGGCGGCGCCGGTGGCAAGCGCCAGAGCGAGCGAAGCGGCAAACACGAAACGACCGAAAAGACGCATGATCCAGATCTCCGTTGATGGGCCAAGTCTACGGGCTTTTATGGCCCCGGCGGAGACGGAAACGACATGGGCTGCGGCGATCACGGCGTGGTCGGGCATTGCCTTTAGTTTCCGGGAAGCTTCAGATTATTCTCGATGGTCTCGCTCGCCCAAGCGAGTTTTTCGCGATCGTCTGGGCGCAACGGAGCCTCGACCGCGACGGTGAACAAATGCCGGGCGAGGCTTTCGGACAAAAGCCATGCGGTGACCTGTTCGCTAACGATCATGCGCCCCTTGTCGAGTTTCTTGATGCTGCCGGTAATAAGGTCCGCACAGTGCAGCATGGCTTCGGGGTAAGGGCTTTCACGCCAGGCGGCCAGTGCGCCTACCACATCCATCCCGGCAAGCACCATGCCCTCCAGCCAGGGGACAGCATCCCCTTCATCGGGGTGCTTGCTCAGTGTCTTTTGCCAGGCAGCCTGAAACAGGACTTCGACGGTCTGCTGTTCTTCCGATGGCCAATCTCGCCAAGAGACCCTTTCGAGCTTTGCGGCAATTACGTTGGCGTCGAACCCCATCGAAGGTTCGCCTTGGATGGCAAGTTCAAGCACCCTCGGCAGAAAGTGCCGGTAATCATCGACGTCGCCGACTGTCCATATGGCCGATCCGGCATAGGTGCCGAGTTTTTCGCCGCTGAGTTGCCGTAGCTTATCACTGGATACTGCCCGAAAGATTGCCTCCGCATCTTCGATCGGCGAGCTGTGGAGAAGCCGGGGCAGCGGATAAGACGCGAAGACGTCATAGACACGCTCGACCGCGTGGGCCAGGTCAGACGCAGGCTCAGCTTCCAAGCGATTTGGATTGGTCATCCATTACGACTCCGAACATGTCCCTAGCTTGCTCGGCTGTATAGTACCCTAGCCTGACATCCTGAGCGACCAGTTCTGGATCGCGCAGTAACGGATCGCCATAGCCGCCACCGCCTGGCGTACCGACCCGCACACGGTCGCCGGCCTTCAGCGCGATGTCCTGCTCCTTGGACAGATGCGGCGGCACATGCGCCTCGCCGTTGCGGAACACGGTGACCGTGTTGACCGCGCCGTCCTTGCCGCCGAGCGCGCCCTGCGGGCCGAAGCGGCCATGGTCCATGACGAAGGAGGCGCGGGCGTCGCCGCGCAGGATCTCGACCTCATAGGCGAGCCCAAAACCGCCGCGGTGCCTGCCGGCACCACCCGAGCCTTCACGCAGGGCGTAGTGGCGGTAGAGCACCGGGAAGGCCTGCTCCATGATCTCGACCGGCGGCGATTTGGAGATGCCGATGGTCGAGCAGCCATTGGTCAGGCCGTCGTGACCGGCATTGCCGCCATAGCCGCCGCCGGAGATCTGGTACATGACATAGTCGCGGTCGCGCGCCGGGTCGTTGCCGCCGAGCGCGAAATTGCCGCTGGAGCCGGCGGGAGCCGCCGTCACCCTGTCCGGCAGCGCCTGCACCATGGCGGCGAACACCGCCTCGGCGATACGCTGCGAAACCTCGGCCGCGCAGCCCGACACCGGACGCGGATATCTGGCGTCAAGGAAAGTGCCTTCCGGCCGTTTGACTATGAGCGGTTCAAAGGCGCCGGCGCTGATCGGCACATCGGGGAAAATATGACGCATGGCGAGATAGACCGAGGACAAGGTCGTCGCCAGCACGCTGTTCATCGGCCCTGTGCAAGGTTTTGACGAACCGGTGAAATCGAAGGTGAGCGTGTCGCCCTGTTTCTCCACGGCAAGCGCGATGGTCAGCGGCTCGTTCACCACGCCGTCGGAATCGACGAAGGCTTTTGAATGATAGGTGCCGTCGGGTATGGCCGATATGTTGGCGCGCATCTGTTCTGCGGCGCGGCGGCGCAATTCGGCGATCGCCTCGACAACAGTTTCGTCTCCGTAACGATCCAGGATTTCGTCCAGCCGATCCTGGCCGATCAGCAGTGCCGCGGCCTGCGCACGGATGTCGCCGATGCGTTGGTCGGCGACGCGGATGTTGGAGCAGATGATGGCGTAAATCTCGGGATCGAGCACACCCTTCTTGAACAGTTTGACCGGCGGCAGCCGCAGGCCTTCCTGTTCGACCGCAGTCGCGGAAGCCGAAAACCCGCCCGGCACCGAGCCGCCGATGTCCGGCCAATGGCCGGTGTTCGACAGCCAGCAGAAAATCTTGCCACCCCTGTAGACCGGCATGGCGAAGCGCACGTCCATCAGATGGGTGCCGCCGAGATAGGGGTCGTTGACGATGTAGATGTCGCCTGGCTCGGGCGGCAGGCAGCGGCCGTCGGCGATCATCTCGATCACCGTCCTGGTCGAATATTGCATGACGCCGACGAACACCGGCAGGCCTTGGCTGCCCTGTGCGATCAGCGAGCCGTCGAGCGCCGAATAGATGCCGTCGGAGCGGTCGTTGGCCTCGGCGATGACCGGCGAGAAGGCGGCGCGCGAGAAGGTCAGGTCCATCTCGTCGCAGACCTGCTGCAAGGCCGCCTGTAGGACCGAAAGCGTGATGGCGTCGAGCTTTGCCCTGGATGCTGGCATTGTCAGGCCTCGCCAATGTCGATGATGACGTTGCCGTCGGCGTCCGAACGCGCCCGGTCGCCGGGCTCGAGCACGGTGGTGGCGTCCATCTGTTCGAGAATCGCCGGGCCTTCGATGATGGCATCGAGCGGCAGTTTTTCGCGTGCGTAGACCGGCGTGTCGTGCCACGTGCCGGCATACCAGACCGGGCGGGTCTCTCGTCGTGCCTCATCGAGCGTCTTGGCGCGTCCCGCCGGGTCGATCAGGCGCGACAGATCGATCGCCGGCCGCACACCCGTCACCGAGGTGTTGAGATTGACCAGATTGGCGCGGATTTCCGGCAGCTCGACCTTGAAGCGGGCAAAATAGGCCTTTTCGAAAAGCTGCTGCAATTCGTGCCGGGTCACCGAGGACGACGGCAGCGGCACGTTGATGATGTGGGTCTGGCCGACGAACTGCATGTCGGCGGAGTGGGTGACGCGGATCGTCTCCGGCTTCACCGCTTCCTTGCCGATCAGCTCTTCGCCTTCGTTTCGGTGCCGTTCCAATACCGAATGAAGCTGGGTTTCATCGAGCCCCGCCACAGGCTGGTTGACGGTGTTGACGAAGTCGTGCCGGAGATCTGCGACGACGCAACCGAGCGCGTTGGTGATGCCGGGCCGCGCCGGCACCAGCACCTTGGGCAATCCAAGCTCGCGTGCCAGAGCGGTCGCATGCAGCGGCCCGGCGCCGCCGAAGGCGAACAGCGCGAAATCGCGCGGGTCGTGGCCACGCGACACCGAGACCATGCGAATGGCGCCGGCCATCTTCATATTGCCGAGCCTCAGCACCGCGCCAGCCGCCTCGACACCGGACAGGCCGGTGGCGCGGCCTATCCTGGCCTCGAAAATGCCGGTGACGCGCTCCACCGTGACCGGATTTTCGACCGCCAGCAGCTTCTTTGGCGCCAGCCGGCCCAACACCAGGTTGGCGTCGGTGATGGTCGGCTCCAAGCCGCCGCGCCCGTAGCAGATCGGGCCGGGATTGGCGCCGGCACTTTCCGGGCCGATCTGGATCAGGCCGGCCGCATCGACGCGGGCGATCGAGCCGCCGCCGGCGCCGACCGTGTGCACCGCCACCATCGGCACATGGATCGGCATGGCATATTCGATCTCGATCTCATTCGAGACGGCGGGCTCGGCATTGCGGATCAGCGCCACGTCGGTCGAGGTGCCGCCCATGTCGTAGGTGACGAGGTTTTCGAAGCCGGCGCGTTTTCCCGTATAGGCGGCGGCGATGACGCCGGAGGCCGGGCCTGACATGACGGTCTTGGCCGATTCACGTGTGACGAAGCGGGCCGAGATCATGCCGCCATTGCCGTTCATGATCAGGAAGTCGCGGGCATAGCCTTTTGATGCCAGTTCGGTGCGCAGCCTTTCGACATAGCGTTCGAGGATCGGCTGCACCGACGCGTTGACCGAAGCCGTCACCCCGCGCTCGAATTCGCGCGCTTCCGACAGCAGCGCATGGCCCGTCGTGATGTAGCCGTTGGGCCAGAGTTCGGCGGCGATTTCGGCGGCGCGCCGCTCATGCGCGGGGTTGGCGTAGGAATGCAGGAAATGGATGACGAGGGATTCGCAACCGGCGGCGATCAACTGTGAAACCGCCGCGCGCATTCCGGCCTCGTCGAGCGGGGTGCGGATTGCGCCCGAGGCCTCGACACGCTCCGACACTTCGAGCCGCAAATTGCGTGGAATCACCGGCACGAACGTGCCCGTCATGCCATAGGGCTGCGGCCGGGTCCGCCGGCCAAGCTCGATCACGTCGCGAAAGCCGCGCGTGGTGATCATGCCGGTCCTGGCCAGCCGGCGTTCGAGCACGGCATTGGTGGTGGTGGTCGTGCCGTGCACGATGAGATCGATGCCGTCGATGGGAAAGCCGGTGACACCGAGCGCCGAAACGACGCCGAAGGCCTGGTTGTCGACCGTGGTCGGGGTCTTGGCGATATGCACCCGGCCGCTATCCCGGCCGTCGATCAGAAGCAGGTCGGTGAAGGTTCCGCCGACATCGATGCCGGCGACGACGCTGCCCGAGGAATCCAGCGCCCGCGCCGAAAAATTCTCTTTCATTGTCGAAACCCGAAATGCCCGGACTATGGATATGTCTTAGTTTGGAAAGCTGTTTTACGGCGGTCTCTTGACGCAAATATCATTTGTATACTAATAAATTCCGGACACAAGAGCTTACCGCTTCGGAG
>NZ_NWQG01000110.1:0-29662 GCF_002529485.1 Mesorhizobium sanjuanii | reverse complement strand
GTATTCGCGATGCCAAGGGAAAGCTCATCGCCCCTGATCCCGCGACGCTGCCGCCGGACGAACTCGACTTCCACGGGCTCTGGCTGCATCCAGCGCTGCTTTTCGCGCAGACCTGCTGGGGGCCGATGGAACTCGGCCTTGCCAGCCAAGTCCAGATGATCGGCCAGCCGAGCTACGACGGCTATGAGGGCGGGCAGGGCGAGCTCTATTCGAGCGCGCTGGTGATGCGGGTGGGCGAGGCGCCGTCAGTTGCCTCGCCTGACGACGGCAGGCCCTCGATCCCGCTCGATCTGATGCGCGGCAAGCGGTTCGCTTTCAACAGCGTCGATTCCATGTCCGGCTTCATTGGGCTGACGCGCGATCTTGAGGTAATGGGCGAGAGTCTGGATGTCTTCGCCTCGCGCAGCGAAAGCGGCGGCCATCGCGCTTCGATCGTCGCCATTGCCGAGGGCAGGGCCGATGTCGCGGCCATTGACTGCCAGAGCTGGGCGCTGGCGCAGCGCTTCGAGCCGGCGGCGCAAGAAGCGGCGGTCGTCGGCTGGACAGGGCGGCGCAAGGGCCTGCCGTTCATCACGGCCAGAACCACACCGGAAAAGACCCTCGCCGCGTTGCGCGAGGCTGTCGCGGCGGTTGGCTGAAATCGGATCCGAAGGCGATCAGCCGCCGAGCAGCCGCTCGTCGGGCGGATAGGTCGAGAGCTGCTCGTTGCCGGTTTCGGTGATCAGGATCTGCTCCTCGATCTTGACGCCCTCGTGGCCGCCAAGCCGGCCGATATAGCTCTCCACGCACAGCACCATGCCGGCTTCGAGAACCCCGTCAGGCGTATCTTGCGTCCAGTCGCTGGCATGCGGCAGCGTCGGGTATTCGTCGGCGAGGCCGACGCCATGGTAGAGCACGCCGTAGCGGGTCGGGAAGCAATCTCCCGGCGGCACCGCCGAACGTTCGACAAGATCGCGGAACGATGTGCCCGGCTGCATCAGGACGGTGTTGCGGGCGATCTGATCGGCGGCGATGCGGTAGAGGTCTTGCTGTTCGTTCGAGGGTCTCTTGTCGCCGCAGAGCCAGGTGCGCGACAGGTCGGCGCAGAAGCCGTAGGGGCCGATCAGGTCGGTGTCGAACGCAACGAGATCGCCAGCTTCGACGATGCGGGACGAGCATTCCTGGAACCACGGATTGGTGCGCGGGCCCGACGACAACAGCCGGGTTTCGATCCATTCGCCGCCGCGCGCAATGTTGCCGCGGTGCAGTTCGGCCCATAACTCGTTTTCGGAGATGCCTGGCTTCAGCACCCTTTCCATCTCGCCCATCGCCGCTTCGCAAGCGACGATCGAGCGGCGCATGGCGAGGATCTCGTCGGGCGATTTGATCAGCCGCGCATTCTCCATCACTGCTTCGCCATTGCCGATGGAAACGCCGAGGCGGGCGAGTTCCTCAGCGCCCTCGGGGTTGATGTGATCGACGGCGATGCGGTTGTTGCCGCCGCCATGCTCCCGCACCAGATCGGCGATGCCAGCCGCCCAGCGGCGGACCTTCAACTCGGTCAGTTCGCCGCTGTAGAGATACATCCACGACACCGCCGGCCGCACCTCGTCGACGACGCCGGAATGGTCGGAGAGGTGCTCGCAGGAGAAATAATCGAACAGCACCACCGGCCCTTCGGTGGCGACGAAGCAATGCCTGGTCGGATTGTGCGCGACCCAGAGCTGCATATTGGTCGAGTCAGTCGCATAGCGGATGTTGATCGGGTCGTAGAGCAGGGCTCCCGCATAGTCGCGGCGCTTGAGTTCGGCGCGGATACGGTCGAGACGGTACTGGCGCATGGCGGGCAGGTCGGGAGCGGCGATGCCGGCGGCCTGCCATTCGGCTTCCGCCAGTGCGCCATAGCCCAGCACATGCTGGTTGAGTTCGGCGGCTTTCCGGCGCGACTTCAGGCGCAGCGCATCGATGGAACCGGCTTCACCCGGCTCGAACGGCATGATCTTGCGGTGGCGACCGAACCGTCGCTCGGTGCCGTGCTCGCTCATTTTGCGTCCTGCTTCTTCAGCTTGACGACGCTTACAAGCCTGCCGTCGCTCGCGCCGAAAAATTCAGGAATCCTCAGGCTGCGGCTTGCGCCGTCCACGACAAAACCTGCCTGGTGGATGCGCTCCAGGATGTCCGGTTGCGGGTTTGGCTTGTCGAGCCAGACCAGCACGGCGGGCTCCTGCAGCAAGGCAGCAAAACCTGGCACTTCTTTTCCGAGCACGACAAGGTTGGGGTCGGCCAGCCTGAGGTTTCCGACCCAGTGCCAGTCCGACGTGACCGTCTTGATCGGGCCATCCGCGGTCAGGTCACGGTACAAAGTCTGGTAGTCGAGACGGACGACGCGCCCCTGGCCCTTTCCGCCATAGACCTGATAGGCCCAAGTCACGGGGAGGACCAGAATGGCCAGGGCGGCTGCGACGGTGATGACGAGGTTTTGTGCGATCCTGCCCTTTTCGCCGAGGGCATCCATGCGGACGGCGAAAGCAACAGGAAGAAAAAGCAGGATCGGCAGCAACCAGCGATCCTGGAATCGGGTGGCGCCACTGGCGAGCATCAGGATAATGGTGATGCAGAGTCCGAAGCCGAGAATGCGCCACACCAGTTTCTCGGAATCGGGAAATCGTTCGCGCAACGTCGATGGACCGATCCGCGCCGCCAGCATTGCCACCGCAAAAATCACGACCGGCAGAATGGCAAAATTCAACACGGCCTGGCCGAGGTCGAGGATGCCGCGCAGCGCGACGAGAAGGGCGCCGTTACCGTCATCGATGCCGAACTTGTAGCTGCGTGCCAGCAGATCTCCCGGATGCGTGGCGTTCCAGTACAGTGTCGGCACACATACCAATATCGCCGCGATCAAGCTGATCACGATCTGCGGACGCAGGATGACCTGGCGCGTTTTGCGCAACGACAAGGCTGCCGCCAGCATTGCGGCGATCAGGATGACATTATTGTACTTCGCCAGGATGGCCGCGCCTATCGCAAGTCCGAACAGGACATAGGCCGGCAGTGACTTGCGCTGCAGAAGCTGGATCAGCGCCAGCAACAGCACGCCCGAAAGACACAAGGCGGCGACGCTGTGCGACAAGGTGTGCTGCATTTCCCAGATCACCTGGGGAAACAGCCATATGCCGAACATCGAAGCTACCGCGGTTCGCTGGGAGTATCCCAGCTTGCGCACGGCAACAAAGACCGACGTCAAGCCAATGAAAATCAGCGAGTATTTCAGGATTTTGAGCGTAACGATGCTGGTTCCAAACACCGACGACGTCAGCCAGCCGAGCCAGGAATAGAGCGGCGGCTGCGAGCCGCCATAGCCGGCCCATAAAAACCGCATATACATCAGCTGTTCGGAGTCATCGACGCCGACCCCGGTTCCCGCCCAGAGGCTGACAAGCGGCAGCACGACGATCTGAAGGCAGCAGTAAAGCGCGACCATGACGATCGCCGCGGGGAAGGGGCCGATCCTGGCCTCGCCGAGCCACTCGGCCCATTTCATCGAATACTTCAAGGAATTCTCATCGCCCAAGCCGGCACGGTTTGCCGCCGGCTCCGCTAGCATGAGACCTTACCCCTGCACAATGTGGCTGTCCTGTCCCTATGTCCGCATTTTCTCGCCGCTCGGATCGAAAGGCGGCTCGACATTGATACGGGCCGGGCGTCGATGTCCGAGGATCTCGATTTCGAACAGTCCGGTGCTCTCATCCTCGGCAAGTGCTGCAGGCACATAGCCCTGCGCCATCGACTTCTGGACATAATGCGCATAGCCGCCGGAGGTGACCCAGCCGACCACGCGCCAGTCGCCATCGACGATGCCGCGCACGGCCGAGGCGCCTTGCGCGGCCTTTGAGCCACGCACCTCCTCGCCAGATGTGTCGAAGCGCGGCGCGCCGTAGCCATGCGGCTTTTCCACCGTGCCATAGTCCTTGCCGACCTTGGCCCAGATCGGCTCGTCGCCCATCACATCGGCGTCGGCTGCGTCGACGAAGAAGGAGACGCGGCGCAGTTTCGGTCCTTCCGCCTGTTCCTTGGCTGCTGCCTCGCGGCCGATGAAATCGTTCTTCTCCAGCTTGATGAAGCGGTCCATCGCGCCTTCGAACGGCCCGTAGATCGGGCGCAGTTCGCGGAACCAGGTCGGGAAGTTCTTTTCCAGGCGCATCGACAGCAGGGCGCGCATGCCGAAATCGACAAGGCCGAACTCCTCGCCGGCCTCCTTGATCGCCTTGTAGACCAGGCGCTGATAGGCTGGCGCCATCCAGATCTCATAGCCGAGGTCGCCGGTATAGGTGATGCGGTTGACCATGCAGGGCGCGCCGCCGACCGCCATCTCGCGGAAGTCCATGAAGCGGAAGGCCTTGGTCGAGATGTCGACATCGACCAGCTTCTGCAGCAGGTCGCGGGATTTCGGCCCGGCGATGGAGAGACCGACCAGCGTCTGGTCGAAGCGGTGGATGCGCACCTCTGACGCCCTTGGACCATCCTTCGGCAGGTGCTTTTCGAACCAGCGCATATGGTACTTCTGCGCGGCGGACGAACCCCAGATCATGAAGCGGTCTTCTCCGGCCTTGGCGATGGTGAAGTCGCCGATCAGCTTGCCGAATTCGTTGATCATCGGGGTCAACACGATACGGCCGGTCTTCGGCATGCGATTGGTCATCAGCCGGTTGAGGAAGTCCTCCGTTCCCGGTCCCGACACCTCGTATTTGGCGAAGTTGGCGATCTCGGTGACGCCGACCCTTTCACGTGTTGCACGCACTTCCTCGCCGATCGGGCCGAAATCGTTGGAGCGGTGGAAGGAGAGGATGTCCTTCGGCTCCTTGCCCTTCGGCGCGAACCAGAGCGGGGTCTCGAGGCCCCAGCTGTCGCCCATGACGGCGTTGTTGGCCAGCATCGTGTCGTAGAGCGGGGTCGTCTGCGCCGGGCGTGCGGCCGGCAGTTCCTCATTGGGGAAGCGGATGGAGAACCGGCGGGAATAGTTTTCGCGCACCTTGGCGTTGGTGTAGCGCAGGCTCGCCCACTCGCCGAAGCGGGCCACGTCCATGCCCCAGACGTCGAAGCCCGGATCGCCATGCACCATCCAGTTGGACAGCGCGAGGCCGACGCCGCCGCCCTGGCTGAAACCGGCCATGACGGCGCAGGCGCACCAGAAATTGGTCAAGCCCTGCACCGGGCCGACCAGCGGGTTGCCGTCGAGTGCGAAGGTGAAGGGTCCGTTGATGATCTGCTTGATGCCGGCCTTCTCGATGCCGGGGAAGTGCTTGAAGCCGATCTCCAGCGACGGCGCGATGCGGTCGATGTCGGGCTGAAGCAATTCATGGCCGAAATCCCAGGGCGTGTTGACCGGCGACCACGGCTTGCAGGCCTTCTCGTAGGTGCCGAGCAGGATGCCGTTGCGCTCCTGGCGGGTGTAGATCTCGCCCTTGAAGTCGAGCACGCCGATCATCTCGCGGCCGGTCGATTTGTTGAATTCCTCGACCTCCGGCATCGGCTCGGTGAGCAGATACATGTGCTCCATCGCGAGCACCGGCAATTCGACGCCAACCATGCGGCCGATCTCGCGCGCCCACAGGCCGCCGCAGTTGACGACGTGCTCGGCCTTCACCGTGCCTTGCTCGGTGACGACGTTCCAGGTGCCGTCGACCTCCTGCGTCAGTTCAACGACGCGGTTGCGCAGCACGATCTCGGCGCCGAGTTTTTTGGCTGCCTTCGAATAGGCGATGGTCGTGCCGGAGGGGTCGAGGTGACCCTCGACCGGATCCCACATGGCGCCGACGAAATTGGTCTCGTCCATCAGCGGGAACATCGCCTTGGCCTCGGACGGGGTGATCAGCTCGGTGTCCATGCCGAGATAGCGGCCCTTGGCGTGGGCAAGGCGCAGGAAGTCCATGCGCGCCGGCGTGTCGGCCATCATCACGCCGCCGGTCAGGTGCAGCGAACAGGACTGGCCGGAAATCTCCTCGATCTCCTTGTAGAGCTGCACCGTATAGGCCTGCAGCTTGGCGACGTTGGGGTCGCCGTTCAGCGTGTGGAAGCCGCCCGCCGCATGCCAGGACGAACCGGAGGTAAGCTCCGAGCGTTCGATCAGCATGATGTCGGTCCAGCCGGCCTTGGCCAGGTGATAGAGCACCGAGCAGCCGACGACGCCGCCACCGATGACAACCGCTTTGACGTGAGATTTCATAAAGTTAGGTCCGTTTTTGCGTAAACTGAATCAATTGATTTGTCAGCGATAACTTCGAGCCCCGACGCCGAAGTTGACGTGTTGCCGAGCGTCGATCAGAAATCGGTTGGTGCGCCGCCTTCGGCGCGGCGCTTTTCGACGAAGGCGTTGAGTTCCTCGCGAACGGCCGGGTCCATGTAAGGCTCGTCATAGGAAGCCAGACGTTCCTTCCACACCTTGTTGGCCTTTTCGAGTGCTGTTGGCGATCCTGCTTCCGCCCAGGTCTCGAAATTGCGCCAGTCGGAAAGGATCGGCGAGTAGAAAGCGGTCTTGTAGCGGTCCTGCGTGTGCTGGGTGCCGAAGAAATGACCGCCCGGGCCGACCGACTGGATGGCGTCGAAACCGAGAGCCTCTTCCGAAAGATCGAGCGGAGTGAGGAATTCGGCCACCATCTGCAACAGGTCGATGTCCAAAATGGTCTTCTCATAGGAGCAGCGCAGGCCGCCTTCGAGCCAGCCGGCCGCATGCATCATCAGATTGCCGCCGCCCTGGATGGCGCCCCACAGCGAGAACACGCTCTCGTAGGCCGCCTGCGCGTCGACCGTGTTGGCGGCGCAGGTGTTGGAGGTGCGGTAGGGGATTTGATAGCGGCGAGCGAGCTGGCCGCCGACCAGCTGCGCCTTCATGTATTCGGGCGTGCCGAAGGCCGGCGCGCCGGATTTCATGTCGACGTTCGAGGTGAAGCCGCCATAGCCGACAGGCGCGCCCTTCTTCACCATCTGGGCAAAGGCGATGCCGGACAGCGCTTCGGCGTTCTGCTGCACGAGCGCGCCGGCGATGGTCACCGGCGCCATGGCGCCCGACAGGGTGAACGGCGTGACGATGACGACCTGGCCCTTGCTCGACATCTGGATGATGCCTTCCATCATCGGCACGTCGAGCTTGAGCGGTGAATTGGTGTTGATGATGGTGAAGACCGACGGCTCCTCGAGCAACTGCTCGTGGCTGATGCCGCGAGCAATGCGGGTGATCTCGATGCCGTCGACATTGCGCTCCTTGCCGAGCGAATAGATGTGGAAGACCTTGTCGGTCAGCATGGCGAGATCGCGGATGCATTCGAGGTGGCGGACCGACGGATGGATGTCGATCGGCTCGACCGGATAGCCGCCGGTGCAGTTCAGGATGTTGTGCATCTGCGCGAGCTTGAGGAAATTGCGGTAGTCCTGCTGGTTGCCGGGCCTGCGGCCGCGATCGATGTCGGAACAATTGGGCGCCGACGCCATCATCGAGAGGATCAGATTGTCGCCGCCAAAACGCACATTGTGCGCCGGATTGCGGGCATGAATGGTGAATTCCGACGGGCAATGCGAAACGAGTTCGAGGATCATGTCGCTGTCGAAGCGCACCCGCTCGCTGCCTTCGCGCACATCGGCGCCATGCGCCTTCATGATGCCGCGGGCTTCGTCGTGCAGGACGTCGACGCCGATTTCCCTGAGCACCCGCAAGGAAGCAAGGTGGATCGATTCCAGCTCGTCGTCGGAGACCAGCTTGGTCGGCGTCAGCGGGATTTTCAACTGGCGGAACGGTGGCTGTTCGAACGACGCCGAGCCGCCGGCGCGCTTGCCCGCGCGGCCGCCGCGACGGGCGCGGTCGCTTGCCAATGGCGGTTCGGCGGGGTGAAGGGCGGCGGTCATGACAGGGCCTCGTACGCTGCGATAATGCGGCGGCATAATGGACCGCCGGCTGTCCAGCCATTGCGGAGGCGGCGACCACTAGGGCGAGGGAAGCGACATGCCGAAAGGGCAGCGGGACGACGCGGGTGCCACAACGTGAAATGCGTTGCAGTTCTGTCTTTTGCTTCTGGCATACTTCCTTGTTGAGCAACTTCGAGGGGGACCGCAATTGCCGGACGTCATCAAAGTGCGTGCTGCCACAAACAACGAAGTTGCGTTCCTGGCATGGGATCTTGACGGGATGATCCCGGGCTGTCTCGGCTTCGAGATCGTGCGCCTCTATCCCGACACCGACGAGGAGCGATGCCTGGCGTCGTGGGTGCCGTTCAAGGGCCAGCGCAATCCGAGGTGGATCCCGCAGGACACCGGCGTATGGCCGGTGCAAAAGACATTCTGGCGCGACCTCACCGTGCGCCGCCGCCGCGACAGCCTCGGCGTCAGGCCGCAAGGCGAGATGATCGCCTACCGTGTGCGCCCGGTCGGCGACATGAAGCCGGGCCTCGACCCAGTGCCGGTGCGCCCGGATCAGGTCGTCGACGGTAAACCCGCCTATACCGGACCGGCGCGGCCGCTTGGCTATCTCGGCCAGGGCGCCGTTAGCCCGCCGATCTTTCTCGGGCAGATGTTCGGCAAGGCGCGCGTCGCCTTCACCAATGGCGTGCTGTCGACGCAATGGATGTCGCGCGCCCTGGGGGATGCCGGCATCAAGGTCGGGCAGCGCGACAAGATCAGGGCCGAACTCGAGCGTCCCGGCAGCGAGATCCGCGCCTATCTGCATGGCGACGTGCCGGATGTGCTCACCAGCCTGATGAAACGGGCCAAGGCCGAGGGCGGCACTGTCAGGCTTGCGCTTTATGAACTTGGCGACGACGAGCTCTGCGACGCGATCATCGACGCCAAGGATGTCGTCGACGTCATCCTCTCGAATTCGGGCAGGGATACCCAGACCAAGGCCTGGGATGCCGGCAACGCACCTTTCAGAAGGCGGCTGCGCGACGCCGGCGTCACGTTGACGGATCGTCTATTCAACAACAACCATATCGGCCACAACAAATTTGCCGTCTACCGCGATGCGCACGGCAATGCGCAGGCGGTCATGACCGGCAGCACCAACTGGACCTCGACCGGCATTTGCGGGCAGACCAACAACGCCTTCATCCGTGACGACCCTGCGATGGCCAAGGTGTTCGACGCCTATTGGGAACGCATGAAGGCCGACGTGTTCCCGCCGCCGGCCAGTGAAAGCGCGGCCGGTCGGGTCGCGCAGACGCAAGGCGTGCCGTTTCGCAGGGAAAACCACATGCCAAACCCGATGAACGGCGCCTCGGCAAACCTGGACGGCATGACGGTATGGTTTTCGCCGAACGATCCCGACCGCAACAAGAAGGATATCTCGGTGCGGCCGGTCGACCTCGCGGACGTTTTCGCCAGGATCAAGGCGGCGAAGCGCGCGGTGCTCTTCCTGGTGTTCAATCCTTCGCGGCTTGGGGAAAATTCGATCGTCGACCAGGCCGTCGCGGCGGCCCAGGCGGATCCTAAGCTGATCGTACAAGGCGCGATCAGCGACCCTGCCGCCATGCCCAACTACGTCGCCCCGACCAGGGATCCGGTCACCCACAAATCGAACAAGGACGGCAAGACGCCATTCGTCTTTCCCGAAAAGGTCTGGGAGGCGCCGAACGTCTCCATCGTCAGGGCGGCAAATCTCACCGGAGCCACGGTTGCGCGCGACTTCCAGGCAGAGGTGCTGACCGTCGGCCACGCGATCGTGCACGACAAGATCGTGATCATCGATCCGATGGAAGACAACGCCACCGTCATCACCGGCAGCCACAATCTCGGTTACAAGGCGTCCTACGAGAATGACGAGAATCTGGTGATCGTCGAAGGCGACAAGACCTTTGCCGCAGCCTACGCGGTACACATGCTCGATGTGTTCGACCACTACAAGTTCCGCGCCTGGCGCCGGACCATCGGAAAAGGACCTTCTGACAATGACGGGCTCTCCATCGACGACAAGTGGCTGAAGCCCTACGCCGACGGCAAGAAGGGAGCGATTGCCCGTTATTTTCCGTAGCCTCCGCTTGCAGGATATCCAACGCACCATGCGCCGCGCCGACGACGCTCCTTTGGCGCAAGCGGATTCCGTGTGCCGGCCCTTTGTTTCGCGAAATCGAACCGCTAGCTGGGTGATTTGCCGATCGGATGGTCTGCAATTCACAGGGATGGCGGATGGTCGCGACCAGTTCGAGCGATGGCGAGGCGGGAACGCAGTGGGCGGCACTTGCCGGCGTTACTGCCGCCCTGGCCATGTTCGGCGCCGCGCAAGGGCTGAGCTATCCACTGTTCACGCTGCTGATGCAGCGGCAAGGCATGTCGCCGGCGCTGATCGGCCTTTCAGCGGCGATGATGCCGGTTGGCCTCATCCTGTCGGCTTCATTCGTGCCGGCCGCCGTGCGGCTCGTCGGTGCGCGCAATCTCGCCGTCGGCTGCTCGTTGGCCGGCGCGCTCTGCTTCCTGGGCATCGGCTATCTGCAGGATTGGGTTGCCTGGTTCATCATCCGCTTCCTCGTCGGCGTGGTCATCAATCCGCTCTATGTGCTTGGCGAGGTGTGGGCGCTGTCGCTGGCGCCACCGTCGCGTCGTGGCCGGGTGATGGGCGTGTTCAATACGCTGCTGGGCGCCGGCTACGCGGCGGGGCCGCTGATCCTGATCACGGTCGGCACATCGGGATGGCCTCCCTTCGTTGCGGCGATATCGGGCTTTGCGCTCTGTGCGCTGATCCTGCGCGCCGTCTCGTCCAAACTCACCGGTTTCGAGGATGACGGCCAGATCCAGGGCGGCATCGTCGGCTTCGCCAGGCTGGCGCCGGCGCTGCTGCTGGCGGTCCTGGTTGCGGCCGCCGTCCAGCAGAGCACCTATGCGCTGATCCCGGTCTTCGGCACCGGCTACGGCTTGCCGGAAGCGAGGCTGGCGGCGCTGGTGACGGCGTTGTCCGCCGGCAACATCCTGCTGCAGATACCGCTTGGGCTGATGGCCGAGCGCTTTGGCGGCCGGGCGATGATCGTGTTTTGCGCTTTGGCGACGGCCGCTTGCGCGCTGTTGCTACCGCTCGTGATCACGACGCCGCTCGTCTGGCCCGTGCTGGTGGTGATGGGTGCGGTCGGCTACGGCGTCTATACGATGGCGCTGGTCGAACTCGGCAGCCGGTTCAAGGGGACCGCGCTTGTCGCCGGCAACGCCGCCTTCGCCCTGATGTGGGGCGCCGGCGGCATTGTCGGCCCGCCCGGCGCTGGCTCGCTGATGCAGGTGATCGGTCCGCTTGGGTTGCCGGCGGTGATTGCCGGGCTCGATGCGTTGCTGATCGCGTTCGCGCTCTATCGCTCCGCCAAGCGCAAAAACTCCTGACAGGCTTTGGCGGGAGCAAGCGGTTTTTCCCAGGGTGGGGCTTACCCCCACCGGACTGAGCCGCTAGTCCTGAAACCCTTATTAGGTGCGGATGATGGATCTGGCGGAAACTGACAACGAGGCAATGCAGTGGGCAGCGATCACCGGCGTGATCGCGACCGTCTCGGTGTTCGCAATCGCACAAGGGCTCTCCTATCCGCTGCTGAGCTTCATCCTGCAGCGGCAGGGTGTTTCGCCGGCCATGATCGGGCTGTCAGCGGCGATGACGCCGATCGGCTTCATCGTTTCGTCGCCGCTGATCCCGGCTTTGGCACGCCGGTTCGGGGCAGGGCGCACGGCGCTCACCTGCGCGGCGCTTTCGGCGATCGTGCTGGCGCTGATCGGCTGGACGCAGAACGTCTATCTGTGGTTCCCGCTGCGCTTCCTGATCGGCGTGGTGACCAACCCGCTCTATGTCTTGAGCGAGATCTGGGTGATTGCACTCGCACCGCCGTCGCGGCGTGGTCGCGTCATGGGGGTCTATTCTACGATCATTTCCGCCGGTTTCGCCGCAGGTCCGCTGTGCCTGCTCGCTGTCGGCACCGAGGGGTGGCCGCCCTTCCTCGTCGGCGTCGCCGCATTCGTCTTCTGCGGTGCCTGCCTTGCCCTGGTGCTGCCCCGATTGCCGAGGGTCGACCAGGCCGGGCACCGGGTTTCTGTCATGGGGTTCATGCCGATGGCCTGGCTGCTGTTGTCGGCGGTCGTCGTCGCCGCCGGCTTTGAGCAGGCGGTACTGGCGCTGCTGCCTGTCTATGGAACGCATTATGGCATCACCGAGACCCGCATGTCGGCGCTGCTGTCGGTGATGATCGCCGGCAACATCGCCATGCAGGTGCCGCTCGGCCTGCTGGCGGAACGGCTGACGGCGCGCCTGGTGCGCTTCGTCTGCGTGTCGCTCACCGTGCTCGGATGCGCGTTGCTGCCGCTGCTCATCGACACGCCGCTGATCTGGCCAAGCGTCTTCATCTGGGGCGCGGTTTCCTACGGCATCTATACGATGTCGATCATCGAGCTTGGCGAACGCTTCACCGGCTCGGCGCTGGTCGCCGGCAACGCCGCCTTCTCGCTGATGTGGGGCGTCGGTGGCATTCTCGTCCCGCCGCTCACCGGCGGCGTCATGGACGTCATCGGCGCGTCCGGCCTGCCGATCACGCTGGGCGCCATCTGCCTGGCGCTGGCGGTCACGACCGTCTTGCGGCAGCGGATCGTGTAAGCGCGAAAAACGGCGCGTCGTCTTGAATATCAGTGCCGGCATGTCGATGTTGGCGACGCAAGATCACGTATTCGGAGATCATATGACCAAGACGATCAAACAGGCGCAGTCGAATTCGGCCGCCGCCGACCCCTTTCTCTGGCTGGAAGATCGAACCAGCAAGCAAGCGCTCGACTGGGTGCATCGCCAGAATGAAATAACCGTCGGAGAATTGCAGGGCGATCCGTCCTACCGGGCAACGTTCCAGACCGCGCTGGACCTGATGACGGCCGAGGACAATATCGCCGTCGGCGCCGCGATCAACGGTCATGTCTATAATTTCTGGCAGGACAAGACCAATGTTCTTGGCCTCTGGCGGCGCACGACGGTCGCGTCCTACAAGACCGAGAAGCCGGAGTGGGAGACAATCATCGACTTCGACGCGCTGTCGGCGAAAGAGAGTGTGAAATGGGTGTTCGGCGGCGCCAGCCGGCTTTACCCTGACTTCAACCGCTGTCTGCTTTCTATGTCGCCCGACGGCGGCGACGCCAGCGAGATGCGCGAATTCGACATCGAGACCAGGTCGTTTGTCGAGAATGGCTTTCGGGCTCCCGCCTCTAAATCGGGTTTTTCCTGGCTGGACAAGGACACGGTCATCGTCTCGGCTGCCTTCGAGGAGGCGGACAAGACGCAGTCCGGCTATCCCCGCGTGGTCAAGCTCTGGAAGCGCGGCACCGCGCTGGAAGACGCGACGCCGATCTTCGAAGTCGAAAAAGAGGACCTCGCCGCGGGGGCTGCTCTCGAGTTCGATGGCGACAGACGCTATCTGATCCTGGCCCGGACGCTGAATTTCTTCGCCTCGCACATCTTCCTGCGATTGCCTTCCGGCGAGAACAGACGCCTGCCCTTGCCCGACGACATGACCGACAGCGCGATCTTTCGCGACCGGCTTGTCTTCGGCGTGCGCAGCCCGTGGACGACGCCCGACGGCTTAGTGTGCAAACCGGACGGCCTCTATTCGCTGGATCTGGCGCGCTGGGTCGAAACCGGCGCCTTGGGCCCGGTGGAAACCTTGCTCGAGCCGGCGCATCGCGTTTCGATCGCCGGCATTGCCCGCACGCAGGACAGGTTGTTCATCAGCCTGATGGACAATGTGCGCGGCAAGGTTGTCGTCTGCGAACGCAACAACCGCGCCTGGTCGTTGAAGCCTGTGGCGCTGCCGGAGAATGGCAATGTCGGCATCGCCCACGCCGAGCATTTCGGCGCCAGTGTCTCTTTCTCCTTCACCGACTTCCTGACGCCGAGCTCGATCGTCTGGTCGGACGACGATGGCGCGACGCTTGCCACGGTGAAATCCCAGCCGGCGCGTTTCGACGCTTCGCCCTTCATCTCGGAACAGTTCGAGGCGCGCTCGAAGGACGGCACCATGATCCCTTACTTCGTCGTCAGGCGACGCGATCAGGATGGGCCGGTGCCGACGCTGCTTTACGGCTATGGCGGCTTCGAAGTGCCGCTGTTGCCGGGCTATGCCGGCGTGCGCGGCAGGCTGTGGCTGGAGAAGGGCAATGCCTATGTCCAGGCCAATATCCGGGGCGGCGGCGAGTTCGGCCCGAACTGGCACCAGGCGGCGCTCAAGGCCAACCGGCAGAACGCCTTCGACGACTTCGCCGCAGTCGCGCAGGATGTGGTGAAACGCGGCATCGCCACGCCGGCCACGCTCGGCATCCAGGGCGGTTCGAATGGAGGCCTGCTGACGGGCGTTTCGCTGACGCAGCATCCCGAGCTGTTCGGGGCCGTGATCATCGAGGTGCCGTTGCTCGACATGCTGCGCTACACAGAATTGCCGCCCGGCGCCTCCTGGACGGCCGAGTATGGCGATCCGGAGAAACCGGACGAAGCGGCATGGCTCGCCGCCTATTCGCCCTATCAGCATGTCTCGGCCGATGCCGCCTATCCGCCGGTGCTGCTGACGACATCGACCGCCGATGATCGCGTGCATCCCGGCCATGCGCGCAAGATGGCGGCGCGGCTGCAGGCCGCCGGCCACGGCAAGACGTTGTTCTTCGAGGAGACCGAGGGTGGCCATGGCGGGCGCGGCGATCGCCGGCCGCAAGCCGCCCAGGCCGCGATGAAGTATGTCTTCCTGCAAAGGGCACTAAGCGGAACGGCTTGAATCCCGGGCCTCAGCCAGCCTAAGGTGCGCGCATGGCTCGTACGAAGACATCTGGCGCCTTCGGGGTCGCGGTGACGCCGTCACCGCGCACGCTTCGTGCCGAACTGCTCCGTCTGTGCGCCCGCATCGGCTATTCGCCGCCTGGCTGCCTCTGAAGAATCCGCCCCGGCCTTGCCGGATTGATTCAAAGAGGAATGACCTGAGATGACTTACCAGAATTATTCGCTGAAGCAGCTTCAGCAGATCGACGCCGCGCATCATCTGCATCCGTTCACCGACCACAAGGAATTGCGCGAGGCCGGCTCGCGCATCATCACCCACGCCAAGGGACCGTTCATCTACGATGCCGACGGGACGGAAATCCTCGACGGCATGGCCGGGCTGTGGTGCGTCAATGTCGGCTACGGCCGCGACGAGCTGGCCGATGCCGCCTATGCCCAGATGAAGGAGCTGCCCTACTACAATTCCTTCTTCAAATGCTCGACGCCGACGCCGGTGCTGCTCTCCAAGAAGCTGGCGGAACTGGCGCCCAAGGGCGTCAGCCAGGTCATCTATGGCTCCTCTGGTTCGGAGGCCAATGACACGGCGCTAAGGCTCGTGCGCCATTACTGGGCGCTGGAAGGCAGGCCGCAGAAGAACCGCATCATCGCGCGCAAGATGGGCTATCACGGCTCGACGATTGCCGGCACCTCGCTTGGCGGCATGGACCTGATGCACAAGCAGCTTGGCGGCGCGGTTCCCAACATCGTCCATGTGATGATGCCTTATGCCTATGAGTTGGCGCTGCCCGGCGAAAGCGACCATGATTTCGGCCTGCGCGCCGCCAAAGCCGTCGAGGACGCCATCCTCGAATCCGGCGCCGACAAGGTCGCCGCCTTTATTGGCGAGCCGGTGATGGGGGCGGGCGGGGTGAAGATCCCGCCGATGAGTTATTGGCCGGAAGTGCAGCGCATCTGCCGCAAATACGATGTGCTGCTGATGCTGGACGAAGTCATCACCGGCTATGGCCGCACCGGCGAATGGTTCGCGGCGCAGACCTTCGGCATCGAGGCCGACACGATCACCACCGCCAAGGCGCTGACCTCAGGCTACCAGCCGCTGTCGGCGCTGCTGGTCGGCGACCGCATCGCGGCGACCCTGGTGGAGAAGGGCGGCGAGTTCTATCACGGCTACACCTATTCGGGTCACCCCGTGGCCTGCGCCGTGGCGCTGAAGAACCTTGAGATCATGGAACGGGAAGGCCTGGTCGATCGCGTCCGGAACGACACCGGCCCCTATTTCGCCAAGGCGCTGCAGGAGCGCATTGCCGGGCATGATCTGGTCGGCGAGGTGCGTTCGATCGGGCTGATGGGTGCGATCGAGATCGTCAGGGACAAGGCGACCAAGGAGCGCTTCCTTCCCGCGGGCAGCGCTGCGGTAACCGTTCGCGACCATGCGATCGCCCAGGGCATGATGCTGCGTGCCACCGGCGACACGATGATCCTGTCGCCGCC
This sequence comes from Mesorhizobium sanjuanii, assembly GCF_002529485.1. Classification (NCBI taxonomy): domain Bacteria; kingdom Pseudomonadati; phylum Pseudomonadota; class Alphaproteobacteria; order Hyphomicrobiales; family Phyllobacteriaceae; genus Mesorhizobium; species Mesorhizobium sanjuanii. Next base: position 13,440 of record NZ_NWQG01000110.1, on the reverse strand, counting down.
GCTGATCTGGACGCGCGAGACGATCGACATGGCCTGCGAGCGCATCGCAAAGGCGCTGGATCTGGCGCAAGCGGATCTGCGCAAGCGATAGACAAACGAGTATCGGGCGCTCCGCGATGAGGGCGCCCGGCCTCACATGCAGCTTCCACTTCATGCCAGGGAACGAAAAGCCCTCGTCGAACGTAATGTTTGGGGGCCGGCCATACCGGCTGCATTTGGGGTTAGGATCTCGATGAAAAAGACCGGCAAGAGTCGACGGGCGCTGAATGCGGCCGCCATAGGTCACGGACTGATGCTGGCACCGTTGGTGGCGATGATGCGGCTGCCACTGATGGTAGCGGACGCGCAAAATGGCCGAGGCGCCGAGACGATTCGAGCCCTGAATGAGAAGACCATCGCCATGGCCGAGGGTGCGTTTGCGGCGCAATTGGCCTTGCTGCAGTCGGCATCGCGCTTCTGGCCGGAGGTTTTCTCCGGCCGCGCGCCATCGCTGTTCAATGGTATCGCGGCGGAGCGGTCGATTAGCGCCGCGCTGAAGCCGGCCAGCCGTGCGGTAAAGGCCAATTTTCGCCGGTTGTCCTCCAAAAGCTGATCAAGCTCAACGGCGAAGCGAAAACCGATTTACGATTTTCGGGGGCATGGGCTAGAACCCGCTGGAGCAGATTTGCCGACGGGGAACAATATGGCTGGAGAACCGCTTAACGAGCCTGCCGAAATTCCGGCTGAACTCGACCGCTGGAACTGGGGGGCGTTTTTTCTCAATTGGATCTGGGGCATCGGCAACAGTACCTTCGTCGCCCTGCTGGCGCTGATACCGTTCGTCAACATCATCATGATCTTCGTACTCGGCGCGCGTGGCAGCCGCTGGGCTTGGCAGAACCGGACGTGGCGCGACGCCGAGCAGTTCCGCAAGACGCAGCGCAACTGGGCAATCGCCGGGCTTGTCGTCTGGGTGGTCGGGATCGGCGGCTGTGCGACGATGGTCGGTAGCATTCCTTACGTCCTGAAAAGCAGCGACGCCTACCGCATGACAATGGATGCCATCCGCGCCGACGGTCGTGTGAAAGATGCGATCGGCGACGACGTGACCGACAATTTCTGGATCGGCGGCCACCTTAACGTCAATGCGAATGGAGCAGGCGACGCCCAGTTCAGCATTCCGGTTCATGGCGCCAAGGGCAAGGGCACCGCGTTTTCCCACCTGGTCCGCAACGCCGGCACATGGAGCACGCGCTTGCTCGTCGTCAGGGTGGATGGGGTCGATGCGCCCATCGTGCTGACCAATGAAGACCACGTGCCAATTCCGGACGCCGCGATCGGCATATAGATAGGGCAGCGCCATATATGCTGCCGAAACGCAAAAACCGCGCTCCATCGGGAACGCGGCTTTGCCAGATACGCATGGCGTTTCGCTACGAATGGACTTGCGAAACTTACGGGCTCCGGTACGCGAGACCTGATCCGGAGCGCCGGGCGGATATCCGCCTCGCATTCCGTTTTACAGGCACATCGTTACCACCGGGTTAGCGAGAGCTTAAGCAAATCTAAACTTGCGACCCTTGCCGGCCAGAAAATCCAAAAAGCCTTGTGAAGCCAGGAGTTTACGCAGGGGCACCACGGAGGAAATTTACAATGCCGGAAAAATCCGCGCCGGCATGCCCTTGTGCATTGAACAACGCGTAGAGTTGTGCGGCTTCAGCGCCAAGCGGCGTCACCGCGCCGGTGCTTTGCGCTGCCTCCTGCGACAGTTTCAGGTCTTTCAGCATAAGGGCGGCCGCAAATCCCGGCCTGTAGCCGTTGTTGGCGGGCGATGTCGGCACCGGGCCGGGCACCGGGCAATAGGTGGTCAGCGACCAGCACTGGCCCGACGAGGTCGAGGCGACGTCGAACAGCGCCTGATTCGACAGGCCCAGCTTTTCCGCCAGCACGAAGGCTTCGGCGACGCCGATCATCGAAATGCCGAGGATCATGTTGTTGCAGATCTTCGCCGCCTGTCCGGCGCCACCGTCGCCGCAATGGACGATGCGGCCGGCCATCGACTTGAGGATCGGATCGGCTTTGGCAAAGGCATCCTTCGAGCCACCGGCCATGAATGTCAGCGTGCCGGCGGTGGCGCCTACTGTGCCGCCGGAAACCGGCGCGTCGATCGAGAGCAGGCCGTGCTTGCCGGCGATGGCATGGGCCTTTCGCGCCGACTCGACATCGATGGTCGAGGAATCGATGAACAGCGCGCCCTTCTTCGCCTTGGGCGCGATGTCCTCGTAGACCGAGAGCACATGCTTGCCGGCCGGCAGCATGGTGATGACCACATCGGCGTCCTTCACCGCCGCGACGGCATTGGCCATGATGACGACGCCATGGTTGCGCGCAACCGTCAGATTTTCCGGCATCAGGTCGAAACCATGCACCGCATGTCCCGCCTTGACCAGATTGGCGGCCATCGGATTGCCCATGTTGCCGAGGCCGATGAAGGCGATGGTGGTCATAATGGCGCTCCGTGCGGTTGAGTAGTAAGTAGCTAGCGGTATGGCCGATATGGTTGATTATCACCATTCACTACTCACTAAATTCACTATCGGCCGATCAGCGCGCGGGCGATGATGACGCGCATGATCTCGTTGGTGCCTTCGAGGATCTGGTGGACGCGCAGATCCCGCACCAGCTTCTCGATGCCGTAATCGTGCAGATAGCCGTAGCCGCCATGCAGTTGCAGCGCGTCGTTGGCGACATTGAAGCCGATGTCGGTGACAAAGCGCTTGGCCATCGCCGACCATTTCCCGGAGTCCGGCGCCTTGCGGTCGAGTTTTGCGGCCGCTGCATAGAGGAAGATGCGCGCGGCCTGCAACTCGGTCTCCATGTCGGCGAGCTTGAACTGCAGCGCCTGGAACTGGTTGATCTTGGAGCCGAAAGCCTTGCGCTCGGCCGTGTAGGAAAGCGCCTTGTCGAGTGCCGATTGGGCGCCGCCCAGCGAACAGGCGGCGATGTTGAGGCGGCCGCCGTCGAGCCCGGCCATGGCTATGGCAAACCCGGCGCCTTCGGTCGAGAGCAGATTCTGCACTGGCACCTTGCAGTCCTCGAAGATGACCTGCCGGGTCGACTGCATGTGCCAGCCCATCTTGTGCTCGTTGGCGCCGAAGGAGAGGCCGGGCGCATCCTTCGGCACGACGAAGGTGGAAATGCCCTTCGGCCCGTCGGCGCCAGTGCGCGCCATGACGACATAGAGATCGCTATCGCCGGCGCCGGAGATGAACTGCTTGGCGCCGTTCAGCACATAGTCGCTGCCGCTCTTCACCGCGCGTGTTTTCAGCGCCGCGGCGTCCGATCCCGAGCCCGGTTCGGTCAGGCAATAGCTCGCCAGCCATTCCATCGAGGTCAGCTTCGGCAGGAAGCGCTGGCGCTGTTCCTCGCTGCCGAAGCGGTCGATCATCGAGGCCACCATGTTGTGGATCGAGATGAAGGAGGAAAAGGCGGGATCGGCGCGAGAAAGCGCTTCGAAGATCAGCACCGCGTCCAGCCGGCCGAGCGCCGAGCCGCCGACATCGTCCCTGACATAGATGCCGCCGAAGCCGAGCGGGCCGGTCTCGCGGATCACATCCGCCGGGAAATGCTTGTTGCGGTCCCAGTCGAGCGCATTGGGCGCGACACGGTCGGCTGCGAAAGCCGCAGCCATCTCCTGGATGGCGCGCTGGTCCTCGTTGAGTTCGAACTGGCTGGTGCTCGCATCGACCGCGGCGTCCATGGCGTGCTCCCTGGGTTGGCTTGCTGGCCTGTTGTTTTTGGCTTTGCGCGCGCACCAATCTAGACCAATGATGCCGCCGCGCAACCCGACGCTTCGCGGAACGGCTGTGCGCGAATGCTTGTCCGGAGCGTGATGTGTCGACGAATTCAAAAGAACTGCTTGAGCATTTCCGAACCTATCTCGAAACGTTCGAGCAGGCGCTGGTGCGCGATGCGGTGGCCGGGATCGGCTGGGATATGCCCGCTCGTCCGCTCGAGCCGCACGGCCTGCCTTGCCTTGGCTATCTCGATCGCGTCGCCGAACTTGCGCCGCCGACAGCCCGACCCCTGGCGCGGTTTCTTGCGGCGCACCGCAATGAGCTACGCTGGGGCCAGACCTACAGCGCGGCCGATTTCGGCGCGGAATTCCTGACCAGATATGGCTGGCTGGAGGTCTTCGGCACGCGCGGTCCCTTCGTCAATGACGAGGTCGCGGCCGGCCTGCTGATCCTCGGACCTGACATCGTCTATCCCGACCACCACCATATCGCCGAGGAGATCTACATTCCGCTGACCGGCGGGACGGAATGGCACAAGGGCGACAGCGGCTTTCATGTTCGGGAGGCGGGCGAGGTGATCCACCATGCCTCCAACGTCAATCACGCCATGCGAACGGCCAAGGAGCCGCTGCTGGCGCTGTACATCTGGCGTGGCGGACCACTGGCGCAGAAATCGACCATTCCCGGCACAGTGGCGCAGGGCAGGGGCTGAGCCATGGCCAAGGCGATCATGCTGCAAGGTACGGGCTCCGATGTCGGCAAGACGGTGCTGGTCGCGGGTCTCTGCCGTGCGGCGAAGAAACGAGGCCTGAAGGTGCGGCCGTTCAAGCCGCAGAACATGTCGAACAATGCCGCCGTCGCCGACATTCCTGGCGACAACAATGCCGGCGGCGGCGAGATCGGCCGGGCGCAATGGCTGCAGGCGATCGCCTGTGGCGTTGCGCCCTCGGTCCACATGAACCCGGTGCTGCTCAAGCCGCAGACCGATGTCGGCGCGCAAGTTGTCGTGCAGGGCAAGGTGTTCGGCGAGGCGAGGGCGCGTGACTACCAGGCGCTGAAGGGCCGGCTGATGGATGCCGTGCTGGACTCCTGGGCGAAGGTCGGCGAGGGCGCCGACCTCGTCATCGTCGAGGGCGCGGGATCGCCGGCCGAGATCAATCTCAGGGATCGAGACATTGCCAATATGGGCTTTGCCACGCGCGCCAACGTGCCGGTGGTGCTGGTTGGCGATATCGATCGCGGTGGCGTCATCGCCTCGGTCGCCGGCACGCATCTGATCCTGCCGGAGGCGGACCGGCGCATGATCGCCGGCTATCTCATCAACAAATTCCGCGGCGATGTCTCGCTGTTCGAGGACGGCATCAAGGCGATCGAAAAATTCACGGGATGGCGCTGCTTCGGCGTCGTGCCTTGGCTCAAGGCGGCGGCGCGGCTGCCGTCGGAGGATTCGGTCGTGCTCGAACGGCTGGCCTCCGGCGAGAAACGGGCGCTGAAGGTAGCGGTGCCGATGCTCGGCCGCATCGCCAACTTTGACGATCTCGACCCGCTCAAGGCCGAACCGCAGGTCGAGGTGGTCTTCGTGCCGCCGGGAAAGACGCTGCCGCAGGATGCCGGGCTGGTGGTCATCCCCGGCTCGAAATCGACGATCGCCGATCTCCTGAAATTCCGCGAGAACGGCTGGGATCGCGACCTTGTCGCCCATCGCAAGCGCGGCGGCCATATTGTCGGCATCTGCGGCGGCTTCCAGATGCTGGGCAAAATCGTGCGCGATCCCGACGGCATCGAAGGCAGCGTCACCGAGGCGGAAGGTCTAGGACTGCTCGACATCGAAACGGTGATGGAGCCGGAAAAGACCGTGCGCAATGTCAGCGCGCGCTCGGTTCAGTACGACCTGCCGCTCGAAGGCTACGAAATCCATCTCGGCCGCACCACCGGACCGGACATGGCGCGGCCCTCCGCAATCATCAATGGCGTCAACGATGGCGCGGTTTCCGTCGACGGCAAGGTATCAGGCACTTACCTGCACGGGCTGTTTTCCGCCGACGCCTTCCGGGCAAAACTCCTGGAGAGCCTTGGCGTCAAGGGCGGCGGTATCGACTATCGCGCCGAGGTCGAACGGGCGCTGGACGAGGTCGCGGCCGAGCTGGAAACCCACCTCGACTGTGACGCGATTTTTGGGTTGGCCCGCTGATTCAGACCTTCTCGCCGGCCTTCGGCCAGTAGGTGCCGAACGACCAGACATTGCCCTCGGGATCGCGGCAGATGAATTCGCGGCTGCCATAATCGCGGTCGACAAGTTCCTCCAGGATTTCGGTGCCGGCGTTCTTGGCACGCTTATAGGCTGCGTCGGCGTCCGCGACGGCGACGTAGATTGATTTGCCGCCACCCTGGCCTGGCGCTCCGACCATCTGGCCGAATTTGTCGTCCCGCGCGGTGCTTAGCATGATCATCGAGGAGCCGAATGTCAGTTCGGCGTGTTGGATGACGTCGCCTTCGCCGTAGCGGGCACGAACGGCAAAGCCGAAGGCCTCGCCCAGCCAGTCGATCATTTTGGCGGCATTCCTGTAGCGCAGGGTGGGATAGAGCCGGGGCGCTTCGATTGCTGTGGGCATGACGGTCTCCTTCAATCGGGTTGTTGGATGACCCAATCTGAGGGAAGGCTGCTCCGGCGTCTTGAAGAAATGTTACCTGACCGCGAGCGCCGTCGGCGTTTGCCCGGCAAGGTCGCGGAATTCGCGCACCAGATGCGACTGGTCGGCGTAGCCGCAATCGGCGGCGATGTCGGCCCAATCGCCTTTGTCCTGCCGCGAAAGACCGAGGGCCCGGTTGAAGCGGACGATGCGCGACAACGTCTTGGGGCCGACGCCGATGGCGTCGGAGAATTTTGCCGAGAGATGCTTGCGGCTCCAGCCCAGCCTGCCGGCAAGAGAGGAGACGCGAAATCGGCCGCCCGACACGACGATCCGGTCGTAGGCCCAGGTGATTTCAGCCGGCGGCTCCCGGGCTTCGGCCAGCCGTGCGGCGACGAAGGCTTCCGCCATGTCGAAGCGGCTGCTCCAGTCCTCGGCGTTGCCGAGCTTTTCACGCAGGGGGGTGCCTTCGACACCGAGCACATCGTCAAGACCGACCATGCGGTCGGTCAGTTCGCTCATCGGCTGGCCGAAGAAGCGGCGGGCGCCAAGCGGCGTAAAATTGATCTGGACACAGCAGGCGCCGCCGAAGGACTCGATCACCACCGGACCAGCATAGAGGCCAGCGGCGAAACTGGCGAAGCGGTCATTGTCGCCGGGGTTCCTGCCCAGACCGATGGCGAAGGGTTCGGCGAAGCTGATGACCAGCGGCACGGTCAGCGAGGCGTATTCGACATTGCGGAAACGGCCGGGCATGGTTTCGCGATAGGAGCAGATGTCGCTCACCATGCCCCGAAGCGAAGGGCCTGGCACACGCCGCGCCATCTCGAACCGACCGAGATCGGGACCAGTGGGGCGGTTGCCGTCTTCGGTCTGGGCGGGCATTGGCTTTCCTTCCGCCCAGCGACTTTAACAGACCGTCGCATAGAATCAAAAGCGCCCGGCTTTTGACCGGGCGCTCCGAGTTGCCTGAGATTTTAGTGCTGGAGCGGATCCCGCTCCAGCCATTGTCTTAGCCGCATTTGTGCAACGCCAAGTGGTTCCACTTGGCTGCAAAATGCTCTAGGCGCCGCGCATCAAGCAACCTGCGGCAAGCACGATGTAGCCGATGAGGACAATCCACACCGCGGCCAAAGGAATGAACGCAAGAACGCCAAGAGCGGCGAGAACGCCGATAATGGCGATGACAAGGGAAATGATGAAAATCAACTGAGTAGGTGCACTGAGATTCATGTGTGGCTCCTCCAACATGATTCGTACACCCGCAGTCTATCAGGCCCGCAACCATACACCAGTCAGCCTCGCCATGGGTTCCGCCGGCAGTTCCACCGCGATTGGCACCTGTTAACCCGTTTGCACAAAGCCGATTCCGCGCTACGTATTCGCGACGAACCTAAGGGGAACTCCATGGCATTCGCTTTGCTGGACCAGATACGCTCGATCTTCGATGGCGACCCCGGAGTGCGCAAGGTCGCGGACGACCCTGTACTGTCGGCGGAATTGCTGATGCTGTTCCGCATGATCCTGGCCGACGGAACCGTCAGCGAGAGCGAGATGGTCGCCTTCAGGCGCATCTGCCGGGAAGCCTTCGGCATTCCGGAATCGAGCATTGACAGCGTCATCGAATATCTCAACGAGTTTGGTTACGAGACCAACGGCTCGCAGGCCATCGCTGAGTTTCGCGACCTCGACATCGAGCGGCGCAAGCTGCTCGCCCGCCACATGGCGGAAATCGCCAAAGCCGATTCGCAATTGGCCGAGACCGAGGTGCGCTTGTTGCGCCGTACGCTCGACCTGCTCGACATCAGTCCGGTCGATGTGGTGAAGCCGGAAGAATAAATCGACCCTCCCGCGTCCCGGCGTTCGCGCCCTTTCATCGTGCCACTGGCACGATGAAAGGGCGCGAACCGGCCGCTCACCCCTGTTCTTGCAGCCGCCGCGCGATCGCCCGGTGCAGGTCGGGAGCCGTGGCGACCAACGCCTTGGCTGCCTCGGATTGCGGGTGGTCGAGCACCTCGCTCGTCTTGCCGCGCTCGACGATCCGACCGTCATGCATAACCATCACTTCGTCTGATATGGCGCGGGCGACGATCAGATCGTGGGTGATGAACAGATAGGCGATGCCGAGCTTCTGGTTGAGCTCGGCGAAGAGGTCGAGGATCTGGGCACGGATCGAGACGTCGAGCGCCGAGACCGGCTCGTCGGCGACGACCAGTTTCGGGCGGGTGATGATGGCGCGGGCGATCGACAGGCGCTGGCGCTGGCCGCCCGAAAACTCATGCGGGTATTTGTCCATGTCGCGCGGGCTGAGGCCGACCTCGTGCAAGGCGTTTGCCACCATCTCGCGCCGTTCGGCATTGTCCGGCTTCTTCTCCAGCACATGCAGCGGTTCGGCGATCAGCCTTTCGACCTTCTGGCGCGGGTCGAAGGAGCCGTAAGGATCCTGGAACACCACCTGCATGTCGCGTCGCGCCGGCTTGAGCTCCGTCTCGGTCTTGCCGGTGATATCTTGCCCGCGAAGCCGGATTGTTCCCGATGTCGGTTCGTCCAGGGCCAGGATCATGCGGGCGAGCGTGGACTTGCCGCAGCCGGAACGCCCGACCAGCGCCACGGACTGGCCCGGGGCCATCGAGAACGAGACATTGTCGACAGCACGGGTCGGGGCGGTGCGTTTGAACAGCGATGTGCGCCGGCCGGGATAGTCCCGCGTCACACTGTCTACCTGGAGCAGAGGCTTGCCTTGGCCGGCCTCGTGTGTCCTGGCCCGGGCGGGTACATGCATCGAGGCCTGCGCCAGTTGGCGCGTGTAGGGATGGAACTGTTCGGACAGCGTGCGGGCGGTGTCGCCGGCCTCCATCACCTCACCATGGCGCAGGATGGTGATGCGGTCCGCCATCTCGGTGACTACCGCCAGGTCGTGGGAGATCAAGAGCAGGCCCATGCGGTTTTCCGCGACCAGATCGCGCAGCAGGTCGAGGATCTGCGCCTGCAGCACAACGTCGAGCGCCGTTGTCGGCTCGTCGGCGATCAAAAGCTTGGGCTTCAGCGCGCAGGCGATGGCGATGACGACGCGTTGGCGCTGGCCGCCGGACAGTTCGTGCGGATAGCGCGACAGCGGGAATTGCGCTGAGGGCAGGCCGACCCGGTCGAGCATTTTTCGCGCCCGTTCCTCGGCGTCGGCGCGGCTCGCCCCGGTGTGCCAGCGAATGCCCTCGGCGACCTGCTCACCAATGGTCTTGACCGGGTTGAGCGCCGTCATCGGCTCCTGGAACACCATGCCGATGTCGTCGCCGCGCAGTGCGCACATCTGGTCTTCGCTGGCCGCGAGGATATCGATGCCGTCGAAGGCGACGCGGCCGGTGGCGCGTGCCGCATAAGGCAGAAGCTGCATCACGGTGAGCGCCGTGATCGACTTGCCCGAGCCGGATTCGCCGACCAGCCCCATTACCTCGCCAGGCGCGATGGACAACTCGATGTTCCTCAGGATCGGCGTGTCGCCGATGGTCAGCGACAGGCTCTCGATTTCGAGCAGGCTCATCGCCGCCGCCGTGACCGTGGATCGAGGATATCGGCGATGCCGTCGCCGAGCAGGTTGAGGCCGAGCACGGTGATGACGATCGCCATGCCCGGGAAGATCGCCATCCACGGCGCCACCACCATGCGGGTCTGCGCGTCGAACAGCATGCGGCCCCAGCTCGGCATCGGCGGCTGCGTGCCCAGCCCGACATAGGAAAGCCCGGCCTCGGCCAGGATGCCGAGCGCGAACTGGATGGTGCCTTGCACCAGCAGCAGAGTGACGATGTTGGGGAGGACATGTTCCAGCGTGATCAGTGTCTTGCCCTTGCCGGCGGCACGCGCGGCGAGGATGAATTCGCGCGGCCAGATGGCGAGCGCGCCAGCGCGGGCGACCCGGGCGAAGACCGGGATGTTGAAGATGCCGATGGCGATGATGGCGTTGATCGCACCCGGCCCGAAGATGGCGGTGATCATGATCGCCGAGAGCAGAGCAGGGAAGGCAAAGACGAGATCGTTGAGCCGCATCAGCGCTTCGTCGACGAGGCCGCCGCGCGCCGCGGCAAAGGCGCCGAGCGGCACGCCGATGCCCATGCCGATGCCGACCGCTACAAGTGCCACGGCGATCGAGTTGCGGGCGCCGACCATGATCATCGACAGGATGTCGCGGCCGAAATGGTCGGTGCCGAACCAGTGTGCCAGGGAAGGCGCTTGCGTCTTGTCGGCGATGACCAGCCTGGTGACGTCGTAGGGCGTCCATAAGAACGAGACGAGCGCGACCGCCGCCACCAGCGCGGCGATGACGAAGCCGGCGAGGAACGATCGATTCCCAAACGCCTTGGCCAGAATGCTGGCAAGGTTTTCCTCGGGGACGTCGAAGCGCAGCGTCATGGCCGGCTTCTCAGGCGTGGATCGACGACCGCATAGGAGAGATCGACGAGAAGGTTGACGGCGATAACGGCGGCGACCAGCAGCATGACGACGCTTTCGACGACGATCAGGTCGCGCTGGGTGATCGCCTGGAACACCAGCCGGCCGAGGCCGGGGAGGTAAAAGACGTTCTCGATGATGATGGTGCCGGCAAGCAGGAAGGCGAATTGCAGGCCCAGAATGGTCAGCACCGGGATCATGGCGTTGCGCAGCGCGTGGCGCCATAGCACGGCGCGATAGGGCAGGCCCTTGGCGCGCGCGGTACGGATGTAGTCTTCGTTCAGCACTTCGATCAGCGCCGAGCGGGTGACGCGGGCGAGGATCGCCGCCTGCGGCAGAGCGAGCGCGATCGCCGGCAAGACCAGCGCCTTCAGCGCCGGCCAGACGCCGGCGCCCCAGCCCGGAAAACCGCCCGCCGGCACCAGTCTCAGCCAGACGGCAAAGAGATAGATCAGCATCAGCGCGAACCAGAAGTTCGGCACGGCGACGCCAAGCTGCGCGGCGCCCATCGCGACTGTGTCGCCGGCCCGTCCATGCCGGCCGGCCGAAAACAATCCGACCGGAATGGCAATAAGGGTGGACAGCGCCAGCGCGATCAGCGCCAGTGGCAGGGACACGACGACGCGCTCGCGGACAAGGTCGATAACCGGCACCGAATAGGTGTAGGAGCGGCCGAAATCGAGGCTCAGCAAGCCGCCTGCCCAGTGCAGATAGCGCAAGGCGAGGGGGGCGTCGAGGCCCATCTGGTTGCGCAGCAGCTCGACCTGATCGGCGCTGGCATTCATGCCCAGCATCAGCCGCGCCGGGTCGCCCGGGATGATCTCCAGCACGGCGAAAACCACCATGGAGGCCAGGACCAGCGTGGCGATGGCGATGGCGAGGCGTTTTAGGAGATAGGCGGTCATGGGGGGAGGACCGCAGGTCCGCCTGGCACGGCACCTGGATGAAGGTCGCGTTCCCGCCAACCCCCCTCTGTCCTGCCGGACATCTCCCCCTCAAGGGGGGAGATTGAGCCCTCATCGCTGCTTTCGCTAACCACCAGAGTTGCAAGGATAGCGCCGGCGGGGAAACTGCCAATCTCCCCCCTTGAGGGGGAGATGTCCGGCAGGACAGAGGGGGGCGCGACGGAGTGCAAGTTTCGCCTTTCTGTCAGCGGCCTCAATCCGTCCACTTCACCTTGGTCAGATCGTTGGCCTGGATCGGCGCGTTTTCCCACAGACCTTGCAGCTTGGCGTCCCAGACACCGACTTTCGGCAGCTCGTAGAGGAAGCCGACCACCGCATCGTCGGCCAGGATCTTCTGCGCCTCGCCAAGCAGCGTCTTGCGTTTGGCCTCGTCGGAGGTGAGGTTCAACTCCGCGATGATCTTGTCGAAGGCCGGGTTGTCGTAATTGAAGTAATAGTCCTTGCGCGAATAGATATCGATGTCGTTGGGCTCGGTGTGGGAGACGATGGTCAGGTCGTAATCCTTCTTGGTGAATACCTGATCCAGCCATTGCGCCCATTCGACCGGAATGATCTCCAGATCGATACCGACATCGCGAAGCTGCGAGGCGATGATCTCGCCGCCAAGCCGTGCATAGGAGGGCGGCGGCAGCTTCAGCGTCGCCTTGAAGCCATTCTCCAGGCCGGCCTCCTTCAACAATTCCTTGGCCTTGGCCACATTGTGCGGATAGAGGCCGGTGAGGTCGACATAGTCCTTGCTGGCGGGTGACATATGCGAGCCGATCGGCACACCAAGGCCGGCCGAAGCGCCGTCGATGATCGCCTTGCGGTCGAGTGCAAAGGAAATCGCCTGCCTGACCTGCAGCTTGTCGAAAGGCGGCTTCTTGTTGTTGATCGCAAGGATGGTCTCACCCTCCGTGGCGCCGATCACCACCTTAAAGCGGGGGTCGCCCTGGACCTGAGCGACGCTATCGGGGTCGAAGAAAGGGAAGGCCTGGATGTCGCCGGAAAGCAGTGCCGGCACGGCAGCGGCGGCATCCGGGACGATGCGGAACTCGGCCTTGTCGAGCGCTACGGGCGTGCCCCAGTAGTTGTCTGATTTGACCAGCGTGATCGACGAACCCTTGGCCCAGCTCTGGAACTTGAAGGGCCCGGTGCCGATGGGTTTTTCCTTGTTGGTGTCGGCTGATTCCGGCGCCACGATCACCGCGTCGCCCCAGCCCATATTGTAGAGGAAGGAGCCTTGCGGGTTCTTCAGCGTGACCTTGACTGTTGCGGGGTCGATCACCTCGACCTTGTCGATGGCGGCGAACAGGCCCTTTTGCGCGTTGACCGAGTTGTCGGCGCGGGCACGGTCCAGCGAGAACTTCACGTCGTCGGCGTTGAAGTCGGTGCCGTCATGGAATTTCACGCCGGTGTGCAGCTTGAAAGTATAGACCTTGCCGTCATCGGAAATGGCCCAGCTTTCGGCGAGATCGGGCAGCACCTCGCCATTGGGGCCGATGCGGGTCAGGCCTTCGAACACATTGGCGTAAAGCACTTCGTCGATCGCGGCCGCGGCCCCGGCTGTCGGATCGAGATGCGGCGGTTCCAGCGGAATGCCGATGACGAGGTCGGTCCGCGCTGCAAACGCAGAGGTTCCAGTGG
>NZ_NWQG01000109.1:0-25992 GCF_002529485.1 Mesorhizobium sanjuanii | reverse complement strand
GGCCAGTGCCAGCGCCGCGGCGGCCAGAATGGTTTTCCACAATTTCATCGCGCAAACTCCCCATAGGCTCGAATGTGCTCAAAAAAGCCCGGCCGATAGAAGCGTGATTTCGCCGAGGAGTAAATCGCGTTTCATCTTATCCGGCAGCGCCGGGAGGAATGTTTTTCTTCGAACTGCATGCTCAATCGATTGGCGCGTACCTGGTCGCTACCCGGAGACGGTACCTCTCAGCAGCACGTTGAGCCCGATCGCCATCACCTTGGCCGATTCCACCATGTCCGATATCCCGACCCACTCGTCGGGCCTGTGGGCGAGGTCGAGAATGCCCGGGCCGTAGGCAATGCAGTCGTAGATATGGCCGATGCGGGCAATGTGCTTCTGATCGTAGGTGCCGGGCGAAATCACATAGTCGGGCTCGCGGTCGAAAATCTCCATGATGCCTTGCGCCACCGCCTTGACGACAGGCGCGTCGCGCTCGGTCATCAGTGGCAGCACCTCCATGAGGTCGCGGATTTCGTAGTCGAATTTCCTGCGCTCGCGCTTCAGCCGCTCAAGAATATCAGTGACCTCGCTTTTGACCGTGGCCAAATCCTCTTCGAGCAGGAAGCGGCGGTCGATGGTCAGCCGGCACGAATCGGGCACGTTGGGCGAGGGCAGGCCGGGCCGAAAATCCTCGGTCTGGCCGCCATGGATCGAATTGATGTTCATGGTCGAGCGTTTTGCGCCCTCGGGCACGACCGGCATGCGCGTCATCTTGCGGTCGAGCGCCGGGAACAGCTCGTCCTCGAAAGCCTGCAGCACGGCGCCCATATGGCGCACGGCATTGTCGCCGAGGAACGGCATCGAGCCATGCGCGATCTCGCCCTTGGTCTCGATCTCGGCCCACCAGACACCGCGGTGACCGAGGCAGATGCGATCCTTGTTCAACGGCTCGGGGATGATGACGTGGTCGACCTTGGGCGCTGAGAAATAGCCTGATTTGGCCAGATGGGCGACGCCGCCGAAGCCGCCGGACTCCTCGTCGACCGTGCCTGAAATCTCGATGGCGCCGGGAAAATCGGGGAAGACCTCCATGAAGGCCTCGGCGGCGATGATGGAAGCGGCGAGCCCGCCCTTCATGTCGCAAGCGCCACGGCCATAGACCTTGCCGTCCCTGACGATGCCGGCGAAGGGATCGACGGTCCAGCCGTCGCCGGCCTCGACCACGTCGATATGCGAGTTGAAATGCACGCAGGCGCCGGCCGAGCGGCCATCAAAACGGGCAACAACGTTGACGCGCGGATAGCGGTCGGTGTCGCCGGGCGTGCCTTCGGCGCGGATGAATTCGATCCCGAAACCGCGCTTCTTCAGGCGTGCACCGACATATTCGGCGCATGGCCGATAGGCCTCGCCAGGCGGATTGATGGTCGGAAAGCTGATCAGGTCCGCGGTCAGCGCGACCAGGTCGTCGACCCGATCGTCGACCGCCTTCAGGAGTCGTTCGTTCATCTGGCGAGTTGAGCAGGCAAGCACGCGATTTGGCAAGCCTGTTGGTGGATCGCGCCAAGGTTGCGTATCGCTGCGGCAACTATGGCGGGAAATCGTTCAAATTCGCTGCTTTGGATTGGTGAATTCGTCAAGGAGTGTGTGTTACCTCGTTCACATACCATTAAAAAGACGAAGAATAGCGTGAAGGCAAGCAGGCAAGGGCAATCAAAGGGGTTTGGTTCCATGAAAAAGATGGTTCTCGTGGCAGCGGTACTGGCAACGATGCTGTTCGGTTCTTCGGTCGAAGGCCAGGCAGCCAGGCTGGTTGCAAACATCGACGTATCTTCGCAGACGATGACAGTAAGATACGGCGCGGCGGTTTACCGGTGGAGCGTTTCTACTGCCCGCAAAGGTTATATCACGCCGCGCGGCAGCTACCGGCCGCAACGGACGGAACGGATGTGGTATTCGCGCAAATACGACATGTCGCCGATGCCTCATTCGGTGTTCTTTCGCGGCGGCTACGCCATCCACGGCACGGGCGCGGTGAAGTCTCTCGGGCGTCCGGCCTCGCATGGTTGCGTGCGGCTGCACCCCTCCAATGCCGCCGCCTTCTATTCGATGGTGAAGCAAGCCGGCTTCCGCAACACGCGGATCGTCGTCACCAATTAGGGCCTGCTCTGCGGAAGCCAAATACAAATAGCCTCGGCGGGCGGGTCGTTGGCGCAAATCAGCACCATGAATAAATTCCTAGCATAGCTGCCCTCACAAAGCAATGGATCAGGGGCGCAAACCCCGAAGCGATTGCCTTGGGGCGGTCCCTGCTCAGGCGGCTTCGCCGTGCTCTCTCGCCTGCTTACGCCGCTTTTTGCGCCTGTTGCTGATTTCCCACCTCTTGTGGAACCACATCCACTGGCCGGGATCCTCGCGCACCCAGCGCTCGACGACATCGTTGAGAAGCTGGGTGGTGGCATGGACGTCAACACTGCCGGAGGCGGTGCGCGGCAAGATCAGCCTGTCCTCGATCTCGAGCCGGAAGCGGTTGCCCGGCAAGCGCATGCAACGCGCCGGATAGACATCGCAGTCATAGTGCCGGGCCAGGGTGGCCAGGATCCGGTTGCTCTCGCACGGGCGGCCGAAGAAGGTCGTTTCGAGACCGCCCGAGAATTTCTGGTCGACGAGGACGCCGATGTTGCCGCCCTTCTCCAGGATGCCTGCCAGCGCGAACGAAGCGCCGGTCGAGGAAGGCAGCAGGGAGCCCATGGTCGATCGGCGCGTCGAGAGAATGTAGTCGGCAAGATAAGGGTTGTTGGGCGGGCGAAACAGCGCCGTGATGTTCATGCCGAAAGTCGCGGCAGCGACCGGAAGCAGTTCGAAATTGCCGAGATGCCCGGTGAAGATGATGTGCGGCTTTTCCTCGCCGGCGATCTGAACGAAATGGTCTATCCCCTTGACCTCGACGCGGCCTGGCTTTGTCGCCGCCGGATCAAAGTCGAACAAGGCGTCGAGAAAGATGTATTCCGCCGCGAGGCGAGCCATATTGCCCCACATGTCGGAAGCGATGGCCTGGATCTCGCTTTCGCTCTTTTCCGGATAGGCCTTGCGCAAATTGTCGATCGCTACGTCGTGGCGTCCGACCCAGGGACCAATGCGGCGGGCGGCGCGGTCGGCGAAATTGAGCGCGCTGTCGACCGGCAGCAGGCGCAGCACCGAAATCATCGCCATCGCGGCGCGCGCCACCAGCCAATAGTTGAATTGGCGAAGCCGCCTGCCGTGGCGAAACGCCAGGTCGCGGCGGACCTTCCTGAAAGCGCCGCCGAGCATTCTCAGCCGACACGCAAGATGATCTTGCCGAACACGTCGCGGCCTTCCATGCGCTTCAGCGCGGCATCGATACCGTCGAAGTCGACCTCGGTGTCGATGACCGGCGCGACGAGCCCCGCCGCCATTTTCTGCATGGCATCGGCCATGTTCCCCATGCGGCAGCCGAAGGAGCCGAGCAGTTTCAGCTGCTGCTGGAACAATTGCATCAGATTGATTTGCGTCGAGACGCCCGAGGTGGAACCGCAGGTCACCAGGCGGCCGCCGCGCTTCAGGCACAGCATTGAGGCGGCAAAGGTGTCAGCGCCGACATGCTCGAAGACGACGTCGACGCCCTTCTTCCTGGTCAGCTTGCGCACGACGCCTTCGAAACGGTCCTCGCGATAGTTGATGACGTGGTCGGCGCCAAGCGCTTTCGCCTTGTCGATCTTGTCGTTGGAACCGACCGTGGTGATCACGGTGCAGCCCATTTTCCTGGCAAGCTGGATCGCGGCGGAACCGATGCCCGAGCCGCCGGCATGGATGAGGATGGTCTCGCCGGGCTGCAGCCTGGCATTGTCGAACAGCATGTGCTCGACCGTGCCGAAGGTTACGGGTGCGACGGCCGCGCCGATGTCGGTCACGCCGGGCGGGGCAGGGACCAGCAGGCGCGCTGGCAGGTTTATCTGCTCCTGCGCGAAGCCGTCGAGATGAAAGCCGTGAACGCCGGAGACATGCTCGCAGAGATTGTCGCGCCCTTCGCGGCAGGCCCGGCAAAGCCCGCAGGTGCGCGCGCCATAGATCGACACCAATTGTCCGGGCAGAAGATTGGAAACGCCAGGGCCGACCGCCTCGACCTCGCCGGAGGCTTCGGCGCCGACGACCAGTGGCAGCTTGCGCTTGGCGAAGGCCATGCCGCGCCAGCCCCAGACGTCTATGTGGTTCAGCGCCACCGCCTTGATGCGCAGTGTCACTTCGCCGAGCGAAGGCGGCGGGGGAGGCGGCAGGTCCACCGTCTCAAGGCGGCGGTCCTCGATAAGTTGCAATGCGCGCATTGGGCCTGTCGGTTCTGTCTGGCGGAAAAAGGTCGCTTAGACCGGTTCCCGCGCCATGACAAGGCAGGTGTTCTGGCCGCCGAAGCCGAAGGAGTTTGACAAAACCGTGCCGACCTCGGCGTTGCGCTTCTGGTTAGGCACCACGTCGAGCACGATCGCCGGATCGGGATTGTCGTAGTTGATGGTTGGCGGAATGACGCTTTCGCGCATGGTCATCAGCGAAAACGCGGCCTCGACGGCGCCGGCGGCCGACAATGTGTGGCCGATCATCGACTTGTTCGACGAGATCGGCATCGAGCCGATCCGCTCGCCGAACACTGTCGACAGCGACAGATGCTCCATCTTGTCGTTTTCCGGTGTCGAGGTGCCATGCGCGTTGACATAGTCGATCTCGTCTTCGCTCAGGCCCGCATCGGCGAGCGCAGCGCGCACCGCGGCGATCGCCGGCGAACCGTCCGGCTTGGAGCGGGTGCGGTGGAAATCGTCGGCCTTCTCGCCGCAACCACGCATGATGCCGAGAATGGTCGCACCACGGGCAAGTGCGGCTTCCAGCGATTCCAGCACCAGTGCGCCGGAGCCTTCGGCGAGGACAAAACCGTCGCGATCCTTGGAAAAGGGTTTTGAGGCCTTCTCAGGAAGGTCGTTGTGGGTGGAAAGCGCCGAAAGCAGCGAGAAGCGGATGAGCGCCTCGGCGGTCGCCGAGCCGTCGGCGCCGATCGACAATGCCCTGTCGCATTCGCCGCGACGGATCGCTTCGACGCCGAGCTGGATGGCGGTGGCGCCGGAGGCGCAGGCCGTCGACAGCGTGATCGGCAGACCGCGGGTGCCGAAACGGTCGGCCAGCCGGTCGGCGATAGAGCCAAACTGCGTGGTCTCGAAGATGTCGAGTTCCTTGAGGCCCCGCGCGACTCTTAGCAGCCTTTCTGCGCCAGCATCCTGACTGTCGGAATTGTAGAGCGAGAAGCGCTCGCTCCAGTCGAGTTCGACCGGTGGCGAAGCGAGAAAAAGCGGTCCGCCGAAATCGCCTGCGTCGAGACCGGATTCGGCCACCGCCTCCTGTGCCGCGGTTTCGGCCAGTTCATAGGTGAGCAGGCTGGCGCCCTTCGAACTGGACGGCAGGAAGTCGACCATACCGGAAATGCGGGTGTTCAGGTGATCGACCGGAAAGCGGGTGATCGGATGGATACCCGATTTGCCTGAGGTGAGTGCCGCCCAATTGTCGGCCTTGCCGACGCCAAGCGACGTCACCACGCCGATGCCGGTGACGGCGACGATCGGCCTGCCCATATGGTCTTTCAGATTGGCCATCTCTTTTCCCAAAACAGTTTAATCGGCGGCGCTGACCAGCGCCATGCCCTCGAATTGGTGATAGCCGATCGCCGTTGCAAGCACGGTCCTGGGAATACCGCCGAACGGCTTCTCGTTAGCGGCATCAAAGGCGGGGTAGGCGGCCTTGCGCTCGACGGCGAGTGCCGCAAGCGCCACGGCGAAGGGGAACTGCGCTTCCTTCATGTGGCCGGTCAGCGTCGAAAAGGCGCGGACGGCAATCGCCGGATTGGCATCGAGCGCCGTTTTCTCGGCAGCGGTCGCGGCGTGAGCGCCCGACGCCCCTGAAATCGCAAGCAGCTCACCGTTCGGCAATGCCGCCTGCTTAAGCAGTGAGGCGATCCCGGCATCGAGTTCGCCTCGCCGGCGCCTGGCGCGTCCGGATACGATCGGGCCGAGTTCCGCGTAGATCTTGCGTCCGCGCTTCACCGCATGCTCGCGCTGCTCCAGAACGAGGAATGCGCCACCGGATCCGGTCACCACGCCGCCACCTTCGCCGCCCTGCCTTTGCCAGACCGGTTTCCAGGCGCCGCGATGCAGGTAGCCGGCCAGCTCATAACCGAGCAGCATGTCGGAATGTTCGGTCTGGAACGCGCCGCCGACGAGAATATGCGTCGACTGGCCGGAGCGGATGCGGGCGGCGGCCGTCTCGACGGCGGCGACGCCAGCACCTTCCTCGCCCATGAAGGTGCGCGACGATCCCGTGACCTTGTGGACGATGGAGATGTTGCCGGCTAGCAGATTGGAAAGTTGCGCCAGGAATAGCGTCGGCCGCAATTCGGTGGTCAGCTTCTCGTTGAGGAGCACGTCGCGATCGTTGCGGCTTTCCGAAGCAGCGAGGATCGCCGCGTCGACCGCCTCGTCGCGCTCGCCGCCGCCTGCGGCCACCACCATGTCCATGGTCGTGCAGAGCTCGTCATTGCCCTTGATGCCGGCATCGTCCAGCGCCAGGCCTGCGGCGTAGGTGCCAAGCCGCTGCCAGGTTTCCATCTGCCGCTGGTCACCGCGCTTGGCGATCTGCAGGTTCCAGTCGATCGCCGGTAGCGGGTGAACGGTATAGGGCGCGAAGCGAGAGGCATCGAGCACCGGTTCGATCCCCGGCTGGGTGAGCTTTTGCCAGTGCGCATCCGGACCTTCTCCCTGCGAAGAAACAAGGCCGATACCAGTGATGACGACGTCGTGGGGACTGCTCATGAGCGGCTTTGTGGGTCAGGCGATTTCTTGTTGTTTTGCGCATGATCCCTATCCGAAAATCGATGCCGATTTTCGGGGTCATGCGCCAAGCGCGTCAAGGTCACGCGGCCTGTCTCCATCAGGCGTTCTTGGCCGCGACCAGCGCGTCGATCTTGGCGCACAGGTTCTTCATGACGAAGTAATCATCGGTCGAGGCCTTGCCGTCATTGACTTCCTGCGTCCACTTTTCCAGCGGCACCTTGATGCCGAATTCCTTGTCGATGGCAAAGACGATGTCGAGGAAGTCGAGGCTGTCGATGCCGAGATCGTCGATGGTGTGGCTTTCTGGGGTGATCGTGTCGATATCGATCTCACTGGTGTCGGCGATGATCTTGGCGACTTTGTCGAACGTGGTGGACAAGGGCTTTTCCTTCGGTTGCGGGCGGAATCTGTCCGCATCTTGTTTGGGCGCTGTCTAATCGGTTTTTCAGGGCAGGAAAAGGCCTGATACGCCGGGCGCAGATGGGATGCGGGCCTGGAAGAGACAAGATGGGCCGCCGGATGGCCTGGTGGCCCTTCCATTTGACGCAACGTTAGCTCCCAGGGCATCGAACTCCGCCGGTGGCATTTTTGCAAGGTTTGGCAAAGATGGCGGTCCTGTCAGAACGTAACGCGGCCGAGCACGCGCAGGCCATCGCCCTGCGGCTCGACGATCACGACCTCGCCTTCGCGCGGCGAGATGCCGGTGAGGGCCACGATATTCTCCAGATGGGTGACCATGACCAGAATGTCGGAGCCGGAATAACCGCGGATTTCGGTCATGGTCGCGGCGATCTGGGCGGCCTTCTCGCTCGGGTCGGTCTTCAGCAGGTCGAGCGGCGCGAAGGGCTCGGGTTCTTCCCTGAAAGCGATGCGGGCTGTGTCGAGGCTGCGGCAGTAGCGGCTGGAAAGCACGCGCTCGATGGGCGCCGCGCGGGCGCCGAACAGCGCGCCGATCTTGCGCGCCTGCTGCTTGCCGCGCGTCGAGAGGTTGACCTGGGTCGAGCATTTCTCGAGGTCGAAATTCGCCGGATCGGCGTTGCCGCTGACCATGGCATGGCGAAGCAGCACCACATGTGCGCCGTCGCGCAGCAGCGCCCAGCCGGCTTCAGTCGAATGGGCGGCGGCGGGAATGACAAGCAGCAATAGGGCCAGCACAAATCGAAGCATCAGACGTCCTTTTCAGGTGACCGGCAGGTGGGTTCCGGTCACCGCATATAGGGATGGCAAAGCCGGCCGAAAGACAAGGCATGACCAAGCCCGGCCGTTTTTGAAAACGGACCGCTTCGCAAGGCAGGGCGATTGCACTGCGATCGCGGCTCGCCTATCACGGGAAAAATGTCTCCGCTCATCGAAACCGTCCTTTTTGTCTTCGGCCTTGTCGCGCTCGGCTATCTGGCCGGGCTCACCGGCTATCTGAAGGCCGAGGCGGGCGAGGCCATCGCCGAATTCGCCGTCGGGGTGGCTATGCCGCTGCTTCTGTTTCGCACCATGGTCAACGCCGATTTTCATGGCTCCGCGCCCTGGTCGTTCTGGGGAGCTTATTTCGCGGCGGCGGCGGTCACATGGGCCGCGGGCCATCTGGTCATCACGCGGTGGTTCGGGCGCGACTCGCGCGCGGGCGTGGTCGGCGGCGTGTCGTCGGCTTTTTCCAATCTCGTCCTGCTTGGCATCCCGTTCGTCCTCGGCACATTTGGGCCAAGTGGATTCGAAGTGCTGTCGCTGCTGGTTTCCGTGCATCTGCCGACGATGATCATGGCATCGATCATCCTGTTTGAGATTTTTGGCCGCGGTGACGAGCAGATGCATCCGCTGCGCATCATCCGGAGCTTCTTTCGCAAGATGTTCTCCAATCCGCTGATCATCGGCATCCTGGCCGGATGGGTGTGGCGTATCACCGGCCTGCCATTGCCGACGCTGGCCGTGCGGCTGGTCGACGCGCTGGCCGACATCGCCGGACCGGTCGCGCTGTTTGCCATGGGGCTTGGCCTGTGCCGCTTCGGCATCTCCGGCAACGTGCGGCCGGCGCTGGCGCTGTCGGCGCTGAAGCTGGTTTTGATGCCGGCCGTTGCGCTCGGCCTGGTCTGGCTGGTTGGCCTGCCGCCGCTGTCGGCGAAGGTGGCGGTCGTGGCGGCCGCACTGCCATCCGGGGTCAATTCATACCTGATTGCCTCGCAGTTCAACACCGGCCAGGCGTTGGCGTCGAACCAGATGACCATCGCCACCGCCTGTGCGGTCGTCACCACGACGTTCTGGCTGACGGTGGTTGTGCAGATTTTCGGCTAGTTTTGACTGGCCCAAACCCTATATGCCATCTTGCGATTGCTTGCAGGGCTTGCCCTAGGTAAAGAGCAGTGGCTCCAGCGTGCCGGGCGTCGACGCCATTGCGCACGCTCACCCGAGGAAATCCAGCGACCGGCCCGTCAGTGCGCCGAACGGAGGCTAGACCATGCTTCAGAAAACCAGCCATTTCATGCGCCAGGCCAATCTCATCAACGGCGAATGGGTGCAGGCCGACAGCGGCCAGACGGTCGATGTCAACAACCCGGCCACCGGCCTCAAGATCGGCACGGTGCCGAAGTCGGGCAAGGTGGAGACCCGCCGCGCCATCGAAGCTGCCGAGGAAGCCTTCAAGACGTGGCGCAAGACCACCGCGCTTGAGCGCTCGAAGCTGCTGCGCAAGCTGCATGACGCGATGATGGACAATCAGGACGTGCTGGCCGAACTCCTGACCATCGAGCAGGGCAAGTCGCTGTTCGAGTCCAAGGGCGAGATTGGCTCGGCCGCGTCCTACATATTGTGGTTCGCCGAAGAAGGCCGCCGCACCTATGGCGACGTGGTGCCTTCGCCGTGGGCGGATCGCCGTATCCTGGTGACCAAGGAGCCGGTCGGCGTCATCGCCGCCATCACGCCGTGGAATTTCCCGTCCTCGATGCTGGCCCGCAAACTCGGCCCGGCGCTTGCCGCCGGCTGCACGGCAGTCGTCAAGCCGGCTTCGCAGACGCCTTATTCCGGTCTCGCCTGGGGCGCGCTGGCCGAGGAAGTCGGCTTCCCCAAGGGCGTCATCAACATCCTGACCGGTTCCGCCGCCGAGATCGGTGACGAGATCTGCGCCAATCCGCTGGTCAAGAAGATCACCTTCACCGGCTCGACAGAGGTCGGCAAGATCCTGATCCAGAAGTCGTCCGTCACCGTCAAGAAGGTGTCGATGGAACTCGGCGGCAATGCGCCGTTCATCGTCTTCGATGACGCCGACATCGAACGTGCCGTCGCCGGCGCGATCACCGCGAAGTACCGCAATTCCGGCCAGACCTGCGTCTGCACCAACCGTTTCTTCGTGCAGGCGAAGATCTATGACAAGTTCGTCGAGAAGCTCGCGGCCGCCAGCAACGGGCTGAAGGTCGGTTCCGGCCTTGAAGAGGGCGTCCAGCAGGGGCCGTTGATCGACGAGAAGGCGGTCGAAAAGGTCGAGGAACTGATCGCCGACGCCGCAGCCAAGGGCGGCAAGGTCGTCGCCGGCGGCAAGCGCCATGCGCTTGGCGGCTCGTTCTTCCAGCCGACGGTGATCGCCAATGCGACGCCGAAGATGCGCTTCATGAAGGAAGAGATCTTCGGCCCGGTCGCCCCCGTGTTCAAGTTTGAAACCGAGGACGAGGTCGTAGCGCTCGCCAACGACACCGATTTCGGCTTGGCCTGTTATTTCTACACCGGCGATCTCGGCCGCGCCTTCCGGGTGATGGAAGGGCTGAAATACGGCATGGTCGGGGTCAATGAAGGCCTCATCACCACGCCGGAGGCACCGTTCGGCGGCGTCAAGGAATCGGGCCTCGGCAAGGAAGGCGGACATCAGGGCATCGAGGACTATCTCGACACCAAATATGTCTGCATTGGCGGGCTTGGCCTCTGATTATCTTGCCCCCCTGACTATCTGGGGCCTCTGACTATCTTGGGGGTCTGTTGATCACAGCAGACCCCGCCAAGCCCGAAAGCTCAGGCGGGCATCGATCAACCAACCGGCATTTTCGGGCATGGCGATGAAGGACGGCGAGGTCTTCGGCACGACGCAGGCGGGCGACCAGGTCCGCCGCTTCACCATTCGCGGCGGCGGCCTCACCGCCAACATCATCGGGCTCGGCGCCATCATCCAGGATTTGCGCCTGGCCGGCCACGACGCGCCGCTGGTGCTGGGATATGACCGTTTCGAACCCTATGAGACGGACAGGGCCTTCTTCGGCGCCGTCGTCGGGCGCTTTGCCAACCGCCTCCGCGACGGTCGCTTCACCATCGCCGGAAAGCGCTACCAGAGCGAGCGCAATTTCCTCGACAAGCATACGCTGCACGGCGGCTCGGAAGGTTTCTTCCACCGGCCGTGGACCGTTTCACTGCACGGTCGGGATTTCGTCACGCTGACTCTGCATGATCCCGACGGCACGATGGGCTTTCCCGGCGCGCTCGACGTGACCTGCACCTACCGGCTGAAGATCCCCGGCACGCTGAGCATCGAGATGACCGCGACCTGCGAGGAGCCGACGCTCTGCAATCTCGCCCAGCATTCCTATTTCAACCTCGACGATGGCGGCGCCGGCGACATCCTCGACCACCGATTGATGCTGAATGCCGGCGCCTATACGCCGGTCGACGCCGAGATGATCCCGACTGGCGCGGTCAAGCCTGTCGATGGCACGCCCTTCGACTTCCGCCAGGCGCGCCCGTTGCGCATGGAGACCGAGGGCGAACAGCTTCCCTACGACCTCAACTTCTGCCTCGCTCCGACGCGCGGGCCGCTCAAGCAAGCTTCCTGGGCGCAAGGTGCGAGTTCCGGGGTCGAGATGGAGGTGTGGACCACGGAGCCGGGTCTCCAGCTCTATACGGGTCAGTATCTGCAACCGTCTTCGTCAGGGCTGGACGGACGTCACTACAAGGCTTTCTCAGGCTTCTGCCTGGAGGCGCAGGTCTGGCCGGACGCGCCGAACCGGCCGTACTTCCCGCAGGCCACGCTGTGGCCGGGCCAGATCTACCATCAGGTGACGGAATACCGGTTCAGGTTGCCTTAGGTTGCGACAGACCTAATCGTCGAACGCTTTCCTGAGCGTTTCGAACGGCGCCAGCGCGCCGCGCACCTGGACGACGGCGGCGGCGACGCGATGCGCGCGCAGCGCCGCTTCTGCCAGGGCGTGGCCGGCAAGCCGGGCGGCGAGATAGCCGCCATTGAAGGAATCGCCGGCGCCGGTGGTGTCGACCGGGGCGGCGACATGCACGGCCGGAATGGATTGCAAGGTGTCGTTTTCGGCGATCAGCGCCGGCTCCTCGCCATTCTTGACCACGACTTCGCCGACCAGCTTTCCCAGTCGTTGCGCCGTAACCTGCGGTGCTGCATCGCCGAACAGCATCTGCTCATCGGGGAAAGTCGGCAGCGCGATGTCGGTGACGGCAAGAGCGTCGAGGATCGCGGCTTGCGCTTCCTCATGGCTGCGCCACAGTCGCGGCCGGTAGTTGGGATCGAAGGCGACAAGCGAACCAGCCGCACGCGCCTTGGCTACGGCCTTCAGCAACGTCTTGCGCGCGGCATCGTCCAGAATTGCCAAAGTGATTCCGGAAAAGTAGACAAGCGCCTGGTTTTTAAGGCTTTTTGCCAGTGCGGCCGGATCGGAGGCGAGCTGCCGCGCGGCCGCGTCGCCGCGCCAGTAGGTGAAAGAGCGTTCCGCGCCGGTCAGCGTGATCGCATAGAGGCCGGGCCGAGCGCCCGGTATGACCGGACTTCCGCCGATGCCGATGCCGTTTTCGGCAAAGAAGGCGATCTGGCCTTGCGAGAACGGATCGTCGCCGAAGGCCGACACATAGGTTGCCGGGCGATCGCCGCTCAGCGCATGCAGCGCCCACAGCGTGTTGAAGGTGTCGCCGGCAAAGCCCATGCGCCAATTCGGTCCCGCCTGGCCTGAAAGTTCGATCATGCACTCACCGAGCGAGACGACACCGTTTCCTGCCATGAATCTCCCTCCTAGTGCGTATCGCCCCAAAAAGGCGTAACGACATGCATAAACCAAAGACCCGGTGCTGTAGCTTTTTGCAACCGGCAGCGCCATGCTTGGCGATGGCGGATTTTTGCGCCAGACCGTTTTCCCGCAGGCGGCGGGACGCTATCTGCCGACCAAGACGTTAATGGCTGAAAGGAACCGGTTTGGCATTGTTATGGCGTTATGTTCTGGCGGGTCTTGGTCTGGCTGCCTTGCTGGCTGGCATTCTTTCCGTCGTCTACCTGACGACGCGGCATGCGCCTCAGCTGGCCGGGACGGACATTTCCCGTTCGAAAACGACGGCGCACGGGCTGTTTGTGGCAAGTTTCGAGCCCGAAAAGGGTGCCATCCGCCAAGGCGAGCTGCAATCCTGGCTGCTGACGCTGAAGACAGTTGCGGGAACGCCTGTGCAAGGGGCCGCGATCTCGGTTTCTGGCGGCATGCCGCAGCACAATCACGGCCTGCCGACCAGCCCGCAGGCGACCGACTATCTGGGCGACGGGCGCTATCGCATCGAAGGGCTGAAATTCACGATGAGCGGATTGTGGCAGTTGCATTTCGCCATTTCCGCGGCGGCCGGTTCGGACACGGTCGTCTTCAACGTGCTGCTGTGAGCTGGTTTTCGCGTCTTCTCCTGCTGATGGCGATGGCCGTGCTTGCCGGCTGCGGCAAGCCGGAATTCTCCGATGCCGAGAAGAAGACCATCGCCTCGCTGGCGCTCAACACCTTGCCGCCACTGAAGGCCGACACCACCAACCGCTTCGCCGACGTGCCGGCCGCGGCTGCTCTGGGTTCAACGCTGTTCTTCGACACCGGGATGAGCGGGGATGGCATGGTTTCCTGCTCGACCTGCCACAAGATCGACCGGCAGTTCCAGGACGACCTGCCGCAGGCGGTCGGTGTCGGCCGCACCAACCGGCGCACAATGCCGCTGGCCGGCGTCGCGCATGATCCCTGGTTCTTCTGGGACGGGCGGCGCGACAGTCTTTGGGCGCAGGCGCTGACGCCGCTGGAAAATCCGCTGGAACACGCCGGCAACCGCGCCGCCTTCGCGCATTACATCAAGGCGCGCTTCGGCGAGCGCTACGAACGCATCTTCGGGCCGCTGCCCGACCTATCCACTGTGCCGGCCGATGCCAGCCCGCTCGGCACCGATGCCGAGAAGGCGGCGTGGAGCGCCATGTCCGATCAACAGACAGAGGACGTCAATCGCGTCTTCGCCAATATCGGCAAGGCGATCGCCGCCTTCGAACGCTCGATCGCGCCGCCGCAGACGCGCTTCGACCGTTTCGCCATCGATATGGCCACCGGTGCCAAGCCAAAAGACGACGACACCTTTTCGCCCGAGGAGGTCCTTGGGCTGAAGCTGTTCGTCGGCAAAGCCAATTGCGTGACATGCCACACCGGGTCGCGCTTCACCGACAACAGTTTCCACAATACCGGCGTGCCGCCGGTCAAGGGTTTGCCGCCGGATCGCGGCCGCATAGATGCGGTACGCCAAGTCGAGGCCGACCCGTTCAACTGTTTTGGCGCCTTTCGCGACGGCGATGCCAGCGCCTGCGGCGAGCTGCGCTTCATGGTCAAGGCCGGACCGGAACTCGTCCGCGCCTACAAGACGCCGTCATTGCGCGGTGCGGCCAGCCGTGCGCCCTACATGCATGCCGGGCAGTTCGCGTCGCTCGACGAGGTGGTGGCGCATTATTCCAGGGCGCCGGCAAGTGTCGAAGGTGCGTCCGAAATCCATCCGCTGCAGCTCTCGGACCGCGAGCGTGCGGCATTGGTGGCTTTTTTGAAGACGCTGGCGGAGTGAGTTTGCCAGCGACGTTGCGAAGCGAGGTCGAGTTGGCTTTGAAGCGTCGATCATCCGCGGCTAACCTCAGCGGCAAATCGCAAACTTTGGAAATTGGCCGAGACATCCCTCTTTTCGTCATCCTGGGGTCTGCGCCGCGTCGCTTCGCTCCTTGCTCCGCCCCAGGATGACGAAGGCGTGGTGGCTTATGGCTTACCGCCAGCGCTGGATCGACCGCTGGAGGTCGGTCTTTACGCAGAGATACTATCGATCCTTCACCGTCTCCATCGCCACGAACGTCGAAGTCTGGGCGACATGGGGCAGGGCGGAGATGCGCTCGCCGAGCACGCGGCGATAGGCGGCGATGTCGGTGGTGCGGACTTTCAGGAGATAGTCGAAGCTCGACGCCATCATGTGGCACTGCTCGATCTCCGGCACCGCCTGGACGGCACGGTTGAAGGCGTCGAGAGCGGCGGAACGGGTATCGGACAGTTTGACCTGGACGAAGGCGACATGACCTTCGCCCATGCGCTCGCGGTCGATGATCGCCTGGTAGCCCCTGATATAGCCGTCCTTCTCCAGCCGCTTGACCCGCGCCTGCACCGGCGTCTTCGACAGGCCGACCTTGGCGGCGAGTTCCGCCATGGAAAGCCGGCCATCGCGGGCCAATGCCGACAGGATGTTCCTATCGATGCGGTCCAATTGGTCTTCGGTCATGGATTTCATGGTTCAACTGATGGAAATCAGGCCATATGATAGGTCAATTGACCTATCCTGTCGATTTCTTTGGAACGACTGAAATTTGGCTTTGTGCTAGTTTGCGCCATTCGGTCCGGTGACCGCCGGCCCGCTCCCTGATGCTCGCTTCACAGGACCGCCATGCAAGCGCTCGATCTCATCCGCCAGCAGATCCGTGCCAATTACCTGCCCGACGAAGACCAGGCCATGAAGCGGCTGGCCGAGGCGACGGGGCTGTCGACAAAGGACCGAAAAGCGATCTCGGCCCGCGCCGCCGATCTGGTGCGGGCGGTGCGCGGCTCGTCCGATCCCAGGCTGATGGAGGTTTTTCTCTCCGCCTACGGCCTCTCGACCAAGGAGGGCGTGGCGCTGATGTGCCTGGCCGAGGCGCTGCTGCGGGTGCCCGACACCGAGACGATGGACGATCTCATCGCCGACAAGATCGCGCCGCACGACTGGTCGGCGCATTCGGGCGGTTCGAGCTCGATCTTCGTCAATGCCTCGACTTGGGCGCTGATGCTGACGGGCCGCGTGCTCGACGAGGGCGAGGGCGGCATCGAGGGCACGCTGCGCGCCATGGTGCGCAGGCTGGGCGAGCCGGTCATCCGCAAGGCGGTTGCTGCCGCCATGCGCGAAATGGGCGAGCAATTCGTGCTCGGCCGCACCATCGCCGAGGCCGTCAAGCGCGGCCGGCCGATGACGCAGAAAGGCTATCTCTATTCCTTCGACATGCTGGGCGAGGCGGCCCGCACCGAGGCCGATGCGCTGCGCTACCACAAGGCCTATGCCGATGCGATTTCCTCGCTCGATGCCGGCTCCAATGGCCCCGACATCCGCCAGAACCATGGCATTTCGGTCAAGCTTTCGGCGCTGCATCCGCGTTATGAAGTCGCGCAGAAGGAAAAAATGCTGCCTGTCATGGCGGAGCGGCTTTTGTCGCTGGCGCTGGCGGCGCGCCATTCTCGCATGGGCCTCAACATCGACGCCGAGGAGGCCGACCGCCTCGACCTGTCGCTCGACGTCATAGAGCGGGTGCTGGCCGAGCCGGAGCTGGCCGGCTGGAACGGCTTTGGCGTCGTCGTCCAGGCCTATGGTCCGCGCGCCGCCTTCGTCATCGACTGGCTCTACGCATTGGCGAGGAAGTACGACCGCACCATCATGGTGCGGCTGGTCAAGGGGGCCTATTGGGACACCGAGATCAAGCGGGCACAGATGCTGGGACTCGACGGCTATCCCGTCTTCACCCGCAAGGCCAACACCGATGTCTCCTATATGGCCTGTGCAAGAAAACTGCTGTCGATGACCGATCGCATCTATCCGCAGTTCGCCACTCACAACGCCCACACCGTGGCCGCCATCCTGTCGATGGCCGAGAACCGCGATTCCTTCGAGTTCCAGCGCCTGCACGGCATGGGCGAGGCGCTGCACGAGACAGTGCGCCAGGCCGAAGGCACGCGCTGCCGCATCTACGCGCCGGTCGGCGCGCATTCCGACCTGCTGGCCTATCTGGTGCGCCGGCTGCTGGAGAACGGCGCCAATTCCTCCTTCGTCCATCAACTCACCGACGAGGAGGTCGAGCCGGAGGACATCGCCCGCGACCCGCTCGAAACGGTGGAGAAACAGGGCCCCGCCGCCAATCCGGCGATTGCGCGTCCCGCGGCGATCTTCGGCGGCGGGCGGCGAAATTCGAAAGGGTTCGACATCACCGATACGGTGACGCTGGCCGCCATCGACAAGGCCAAGGCGGGGTTCGCCGGGCCGGATCGCTGGCACGCCAAGCCGATCACACGGGCCGCCGGCTATGGCAAGCAACGCCCGATCGTCAATCCGGCCAGGCCTGACGAGGTGGTCGGCACGGTAAGCGAGGCGGCCGTCAAGCAGGTCGCGACCGCCGTGCGTATAGCGGTCGAGGCGCAGCCGGCCTGGGCGAGGCGTCCGGTCGCCGAGCGCGCTGCCATCCTCAATCGCGCCGCCGACCTCTACGAGGCCAACGCGGTCGAGTTCTTCGCGCTGGCGACGCGCGAGGCCGGCAAGTCGCTCGCCGACGGTGTCGCCGAAGTGCGCGAGGCAGTCGACTTCCTGCGCTATTACGCCGCCGAGGCGGCCAATGTCGAAGCGGGCACGCAAGCGCGCGGCGCCATCGTTTGCATCTCGCCGTGGAATTTCCCGCTCGCCATCTTCACGGGCCAGATCGCCGCCGCGCTGGTGACCGGCAATTCGGTGATCGCCAAGCCGGCCGAGCAGACGCCGCTGATCGCCTTTCGCGCCGTCGAAATGCTGCGCGAGGCCGGCGTGCCGGAAGACGTCATCCAGCTTCTGCCCGGCGATGGACCGTCGGTCGGCGGACCGCTCACCGCTGACCCGCGCATTGCCGGCGTCTGCTTTACCGGCTCGACCGAGGTCGCCAAACTGATCGAGAAGCAACTGGCCGAGACCGCCGCGCCCGATGCGATGCTGATCGCCGAGACCGGCGGGCTGAATGCGATGATCGTCGATTCGACAGCACTGCCCGAGCAGGCGGTGCGCGACATCCTGGCGTCGGCTTTCCAGAGTGCGGGCCAGCGCTGCTCGGCGCTGCGCGTGCTTTATGTGCAAAAGGACGTCGAGAAGAAGATGCTGGAGATGTTGAAGGGGGCGATGGAAGCGCTCAGCATCGGCGATCCCTGGCAGATTTCGACCGATGTCGGCCCGGTCATCGACGATGAGGCCAAGGACTCGATCCGCGACTATTGCACCAAGATGGGCCTGCAGGGCCGGCTGATTGCCAAGCTCGAAGCGCCGAAGAGCGGTCGCTTCGTCGCGCCGCATGTGTTCCGGGTCAAGGGCATCGAGGAGATGGAGCGCGAGGTGTTCGGACCGGTGTTGCATGTCGCCAGTTTCGACGCCGAGAGGATCGATGCCGTTATCGCTGCCATCAACCGCAAGGGTTATGGCCTGACCTTCGGCTTGCATACCCGTATCGAGGGCCGCGTCCAGCATTTCGTCGACGGCATTCATGCCGGCAACATCTACGTCAATCGCAACCAGATCGGCGCCGTGGTCGGTTCGCAGCCCTTTGGCGGCGAGGGCCTCTCCGGCACCGGGCCGAAGGCCGGTGGCCCGCATTATCTCCGGCGCTTTCGCAAGGGCCCCGAGGCCGGCACGCATATCGCCGATGGCCGCAAGGTGACGGCAACCGAACTCGCCGACAATCTGCCGGACCCCGCGCTTGGTGGCTGGTCGACACGGCCGGACCGCGTCGCCATCCTGCGCAAACATCTGCGCGGCAAGGGCGCGGCGGCGATCGGCGCTGCCGCGAGCATCGATTTCGGCCAGGTCGACCTGCCGGGACCGACCGGCGAGGCCAACACGCTGTCGCTGTCGCCGCGCGGACGTGTGCTGTGCCTGGGACCGGACGCCGACACGCTACTCGCCCAGACCATTCAGGCGCTGGCGGCCGGCAATGCGGTGCTTGCCGTGGCGCCTGGTGCGCCGGCGGCACTGTCGGCACTGACCGGCAAGGGCTTGCCGCTTGCGGCCATCGACGGCCGGCCCGACCCGGTCGAGGCACGCTCTCTGCGTGTCGACGTCGTCGCCTTTTCCGGCACGCCCGAGGCCGCGCGCATCGTGCGCAAAGTCATCGCCGACCGCGCCGGTCCGATCGTGCTGCTGGTCAGCGAGGTGCTCAACCCGGCGGCATATGCTCATGAAAGGGCTGTCTGCGTCGACACCACGGCGGCAGGCGGCAATGCCAGCCTGCTGGCTGCGGCGTAAGTCAGCATGCTCTTCGTTGCTCCTAGGGCCGCCTCGTGTTGACAAGAAGCCATGTCGACTGAACAAGTGGGCAACTCGACCGGGGCGAACAGATGCAGCATACGTCTCCACGCTTTGAGCTTCCGCGTGTTCGCGTCGTCATCACCAGTCACAATTATCGGAACTATATCGAGGATGCGATCCGTTCGGTCCTGGCGCAGACCTATGAGAAATGGGACTGCGTCATCGTCGATGACGCTTCGACCGACGGCTCGGCCGACCATATCCGCCGGCTACTCGAAGCGATCGGTGACCCGCGCTTCAGCCTGTTGGTGCGTTCGCAGAATGGCGGCCAGCTTGAATCGTTCCGCGATGGTTTCGCCGCGGGCGACGCGCCATTCGTAGCTTTCCTCGATTCCGACGATATGTGGTCGCCGAATTTCCTCGTAGCGCACCTTGCGGCCC
Source organism: Mesorhizobium sanjuanii (assembly GCF_002529485.1). Classification (NCBI taxonomy): domain Bacteria; kingdom Pseudomonadati; phylum Pseudomonadota; class Alphaproteobacteria; order Hyphomicrobiales; family Phyllobacteriaceae; genus Mesorhizobium; species Mesorhizobium sanjuanii. The sequence continues at coordinate 6,394 of NZ_NWQG01000109.1, read as the reverse complement.
ATTTGAATGCGACGCGCCCGGCGTCGCTGTCCAGTTCCGACGTCTTTCTGGTCGATCGCGACCGCACCTTGCTGGCCGGCACCTACATTCAATTGCGAAAGCCGCGTTCCAAGCCGGATACCTCGGGTGCGGCCATCACACCCGGTAGGCAGCTCGGCGAAATGGCACCCGAGATCGCCTATGCTTCGGACCACCCGATCACCCATTTCAGACCCGGCGCCTATGGCTGGATGTGGGCGCCAACATCGTCGATGGTCTTTCGGCGCGGCGCGCTGGAACCGGTTCTGGCTTTCCCATTCAAGGCCAGGATGGGGACCGACTATCTGGCGGCGACATGCGCGCATCTGGAGGCCGGCAGCCTGATCTTGTCGGAATGCCTTGGCCTCTACCGCCTGCATGGGGCCAACGCATCCACCAACATCACCTACGCCGGAGGCCATGTGCAGCAGTCGCCGGTGTACCGAGCGCAGGAGATGACCATGGCGGCGGATGTCGTAGACTATGTCGTGGCCAATGCGGAGCGGCTCAGCATCGTCAATGGCCAGGACTTCGTACCCGGGTTCCTGTCGCAGCATGTCAAAAGGTTCAGCGGCTTGGGAAACGATCCGCGCCTGCTGCCTTTCCTTGACCGGCGCAGCCGCTGGCGGCGGTTGCGCAAGCGTTTCACGCGGGGGCTACGGGGACTGTTCGGCAAGGCCTGACCGGAGGGTCACGCGCCCTCGACGACCGAAAAGCCCTCGAACTGCGGATGACCGAGATAGTGCACCTTCGAGGTGCCGGTATTGCGGTGGGCGGCGCGAAAATTCTCGGATTTGGTCCAGGCGACAAAATCCTCGTGGCTCGCCCACACCGTATGCGAGGCGAACAGCGTGTAGCCTTCGGTTTCGTTGACCGGTCCGCGCAGCAGGTGGAATTCCTTGAAGCCCTGCATCGCCGAAAGACTGGAATCGCGGTTTTTCCAGACGTCCTCGAAAGCGTCCTCCGAGCCTTTCTGGACCTTGAAGCGGTTCATGGCGATGTACATTGGGATTCCTTTCAGAATTGATGACGTGTGAGGATTGATGGATTGTCCGAGGTGGAGGTTGTCAGAACGGGCCGATCCGCGCTTTGAACACCCAACTTGACCTGCCAGTCTCGACCGGGATGGGCGGGAACGGGGCTTGCTGGCGCACCAGTGTCAAAGCGAATTGATCAAGCTCGGCAGAGCCTGAGCTTTCTGCAAGCTGTATGTCGCCGATGCTGCCGTCGGCCACGACAACGAAAACGACCCTGGCATTGTTGCGAGCTTTCGCTTGTATGGATTTCGAAACGCGACGGTTGGCGCGGGAAAGCTTCTTCTGAACTTCACCGCTGTAGCGGGATTCCGCCGCATTGCCGATCGCAGTCTGCTCTTCGCCTTTGCTGGCAATCACGGCCTGATCGCGTTCCTCGCCGTCTGCCGCTCCGGGCGAATCGCCGGTCTTGCTTATTCCTCGAAGTCCGGCTGGTCCGCTTGGCCTTGCAGTTGGGACGGGTGGCAAATCGGCAGTGGACTCATCGGCAGCCGGCGCTTCGGTGCTTTGCGTCTGAACTGCGGACTGTGCAGACTCCTCAGCGCTTGGTGCGATACTCCTATCCTGCTGGCGGGTGGCGGTGACGGTCGTCAGGGTGTCCTGAGCGGGGGTTGCCTGTTTGGCAATTTCCGGCGAACGCTCGGGCGTTGTCGGCTCCTCCACGTTTTGAGGCGTCTCGCTCGGCGGCACGGGCTGAACAGCCTCGGGTTTGGCCGGCCGTGGATCGGCTACCAGGGTAACATCCACCGCGCTGGGTGCCTGGTTATCCGAAGCGCTGCCGACCACGTTGGCGCCGGTTTGATCGGTGCCTTCCATCTGGATTGCATCCCCGGAAGCGAATGTCCCGGCGGGCGCGATCAGAAACGCCGCCGCCACAGCGGCATGGAGCAGGCAGGAGGCGATGATCGCCACCATCCATTTGCGGTTTCCGGCTGGCTGCGCCTGCGCGAGCGGCTCGGCTGGCGTGATCGCCAGTTCGCTGCCGGCGTCGGGGAGGGGGCTGATTTTCTGCATGTCTCGCGGCGAGACCTGCCGCGAGCGACATGGGATTGTCAAATCAAGATCGGTTGCCGCCCATGGCAGCGGACCGGACACAGGCCATGCTACGGTGTTATGCGTGAATATGGTATGCAGCCCCACTCAGACCCCGAAAGCGATGCCGGTCTTGGTCGCGGTCTTCAGGCCGCGCATGCAGGCCGCTGGTTCGGCGCTTGCGCCCGTGCATTCCGTCGCGCTGTTGATCAGCACGCGGCTGAGCTTGGTGCAGTCGGCACCGGCAAGGTCGAATCGCGTCACCTTGGTCTTGCCCGCCGGCAATTCCTTGAAGTCGAGCACGGTCAGCCGGTCGACGACGCCGGCCTCGTTGAACAGCGCGATCTCGAAAGCCGCCTTGGTGAGATCCGTGCCAAGGCCGTTGTTGACGACGAAGGTCAGGCGGCAGCCCTTGTCCGAGGGCTGCACGGCGTTGAGCTCCAAGGTCAGCGATGGGGCCGGCGCGGCCTGTTGCGCCAGCGCCGGGCCCATCGCAAGCGACACCACCAGCGCCGAGGTCAGCAGGCGAAGCGATGCCGTCAAGCCAGTCATTTGGATCAGCCTCCAAACCGCATGGTAGCCGCCAGCTTCAGCGTGACGCCGGGCTCGTAGATGACACTGGTGGCCGATACGTTCAACGGATTAGTATACTTCACATCGAACAAATTGTCGGCACGGAAGTCGACCTTGAAATTGTCGGTCGCCTGATAGCTGGCGAAGGCATTGACCAGCGTATAGTCCTTGGCGATCGCGTTGCCCTTCGGCTTGCCATTGTACTGCACTTCGCCACCGACGGTGAGCTTGTCTTCGAGGAAGCGCAGGCCGAGTTGCGCCGTGACCTGGGAGGAGGGGATGGTGGCAAGGTCAGCCCGGTCGCCTTCATAGGAAATGGTGTGGCCATCGATGAATGACGCGGAAAGCCCGGCATATCCCCATGCGGCATCGTAGAACGCTTCCATTTCGAAGCCGTCGATCTTGGCCTTGGCGAAATTCTGGTACTGGAAGCAGATCGGGATACCCGGACCGAACGGGCAGCCGCTGGTCGGGTCGAATGCCGACAGTGTCACGCCGTCGATATAGTCGTCGACATTGTTGTTGAAGTAGGCGGCTTTCAGCCGCAGCGCATCGTCGGCCTGGATGACGCCATTGGTGCTGTAGTTGACGCCGAACTCGACGGTCTTGCCGGTTTCAGGCTTGAGGTTCGGGTTGGGCAGGAACGGGAAGGTGACGCCTGCCGGATGGTTGCCGCTGATCAGCGTTTCCGTCAGTGACGGGGACCGATAGCCTTCCGCGTAGGTGCCGTAGAATTGCAGCCCCGAAAGGCTCGCGCTCTCAAACGGCGAGACGCCGACGGTGATGCGCGGCGACAGCCGGTCGCCGGAGGTTTCGCCGACATCGCTGTCGAGCTTGTAGCTGTCGTAGCGCAGTCCGGCGATGACTTCGAGCCAATCCCAGGTGAGCTTGTCCTGGACATAGGCGCCGGAAACGTTCCGCTTGCCCGAAGGCGTGTAGAAACTGTCCCCGCCTGCCGTGCCGCCGGTGTCGACGTCGTCGCCCACCCAGTCGCCACCATAGGTCAGTTCATGCGCGATCGTACTGGTCTCGAACCGAGACGTGTTCCAGATGTCGATGCCGGTGGTGCCGATATCAAAGGTCGATAGCGAACCTGCCGGCAGGACGACAGGAAGACCGGTGACGGGGTCGAAGCGGTTCTGGGGGACCAGCGTCGTCAGATCGAGGTTGGTCTTGTTGTAGGAGGCATTGATGTGCAGGTCGAGCCAGCTCTTGGCGTCGTCGGTGATGTTGTAACGGGCGGTGAAGGTGTTGGACTTCAAGTCGGCGTCGTTCACCGGGATGCCGCCGCTGACCTCGTTCCAGCCGTCGCTCGAGCCGACCCAGCCGAGCTTCAATTCGCTGTTTTCGCTCGGGCGGATGGTGGTCTTGAGTAGGCCGCTCAGCACGTCGAAGCCGGTGCCGTTGACGGTGTCGCCGCCGCCATCCTTGTAGTCGCCGTAGTCGCGGTAGACGATGTTGCCCAGCACGTCCCAGTTTTCGTTGAAGCGGTAAGCGCCGGTGGCGCTGGTGGTCCAGCCCTCGCCGTTGCTCTCGTAGCGTCCGGTCACGGAGCCGGCCCAGGTCTCGTCCGGCTTGAGGAAATCCTGCGCATCCTTGGTGTCGAAGAAGACAACGCCGCCGATCGCGCCCGAACCATAAGTGTTGGCCACCGGCCCGCGGATCACGTCGACGGATTTGATGAGCTCGGGATCGATGTAGAAGGTCGACTGCGGGCCATGATCAGAGCGCTGGAAGTTCTGGCGGGCGCCGTCGAGGATCACCTGGACGCGGCCGAAATCCTGCAGGCCACGGATGTTGATGGAGGAACTGACGCGCCTCGCATCGGCCTGGACCGCCACGCCCGGCACGCCCAGCAACATCTCGTTGGGCGTCGTTGCCATGCGCCGCTCCAACTGCTCCTGGTCGACATGACTGGACGAAGACAGGGATTCGATCGCCGTCTCGCCGGTGCGGCTGACGACCAGAATCTGGTCCAGCAGCGTCGCGCCCGCGGGCGTCTGTGCCGCTTCAGTCTGCTGCGCCTGGCCGGTCTGCTGTTCGTCTGTCGCCTGTTGAGCGCCAGCCGGTGCTGTCAGCAAGCTGATTGCCGCCGCGCCGGCCAGCAATGCGGCCATTGTCCTTGCCGTCGACCGATGCACCGGGCCTGGATTCTCCAGACCAAGCCGTCCCCAATTCATCAACCCCATGCCCCAACTCCAAAAAATCCAGGTTCGATGCTGGCTGGCTTGGCGCTCGCTGGCATTTTTGATCGTGTCCGGCGTCTTAAATGTTGACTCACTTACTCCGGTATTGCACTGACTAGTAAACATGATTATTCAAGTCAAGAAATGAATCGGCATCTACGCAACGCCTAACCAGACGCCCGGCACAGGAAAGGGATCGATCCAATGAACACCCACAATCCCAGTGACTTTCGCTATCGCGTCCGCCGTTCCGACGACAATTCGGCTCGTTTCGACCGGGTCCCGCTTGCCGTGAGGACGCTCTCCAGCAACACGCTGTTCCAGGGCGAGCACGAGATCGGCATTGAGCATCACGGCGCGCTCTATCGGTTGAAGATCACCCGCCAGGGCAAGCTGATCCTCAACAAGTAGCTGCAAGGCGCGTGGCTGTAAGACGAGTGGCTATAAGACAGGCAGGTGTTAAGACATGGACCAGCGCGTAAAACCCGCCCCGCATGAAATCCGGCGGGCGCGGGCAGACAATCCCAAGACGCGCGAGCGCGATCTCGCCGCCCAGCTCGGCATTTCGGAGGCCGAACTGGTCGCCGCGCATTGCGGCGACGGGGTCGTGCGCGTCGAGCCGCGCGTCAACGATCTTCTGACCGGGCTGGAGGCTGTCGGCGAGGTCATGGCGCTGACCCGTAACGAAAGCGCGGTGCACGAAAAGATCGGCGTCTACGACAAGGTCGTTACCGGCAACCACAATGCTATGGTGCTTGGCGAGAACATCGACCTGCGCATCTTCCCGAAAGTCTGGGCACACGGCTTTGCCGTGGAAAAGCGCGACGGCGGTGAGATCAGGCGCAGCCTGCAGTTCTTCGATGCGGCAGGCGAGGCGGTGCACAAGGTGCATCTGCGGCCAGCGTCCAACCTCTATGCTTACCAGAAGCTGGTGGCCGCGCTCGAATCGCCGAACCAGGAACCGACCGTTGCGGTTTCAGGAAGCGGGTTCGAAGAGGAGGCCGAGGCACCGGCCGCTTCGGCAAGCGTCGATGATTTGCGCCAGCGCTGGAGCCGGCTGACCGACGTGCACCAGTTCTTCGGCATGCTGAAGACGCTGAAGCTCGACCGCCGCCAGGCAATGCGCATGGTCGGCCAGGACTACGCCTGGCTGCTCGACAATGACGCCGTCAGTGCCATGTTCCACCATGCCGCCAAGGGCGAAATGCCGATCATGTGCTTTGTGGGAAACCGCGGCTGCATCCAGATCCATTCCGGCCCGATCAAGTCGATCAAGCCGATGGGGCCGTGGATCAACGTGCTGGACGAGACCTTCCACCTGCATTTGCGGACCGACCACATCCATGAGATCTGGGCCGTGCGCAAGCCGACCAAGGACGGCCATGTCACCTCGCTCGAAGCCTATGGCGACGACGGCAAGATGATCATCCAGTTCTTCGGCAAACGCCATGAAGGCGAAAGCGAGCGCGAAGACTGGCGGTTCCTTGCCGAGAACCTGCCGCGCATACCAAGCCCGACCGCCGCCTGAGGACAATGACAATGGTTTCTTTT
>NZ_NWQG01000108.1:0-1294 GCF_002529485.1 Mesorhizobium sanjuanii | reverse complement strand
TCGGGCTTGCGCGCGCTGGCAGGTTAGCGCCCCTCTCCAAACGGGCGCTTGCGCCGGCGGTCGCACTTTCCGTCGTTTTCGCGGCTCTTCTGCCGGCCCGCGCCACGGAAGACGCAGCGGTCTTTGCCGACAATTCGAAGATCGCAGCCATCGGCGGCTCGATCACCGAGATCGTCTTTGCGCTCGGCGAGCAGAGCCATCTGGTCGCCCGCGATTCGACCAGCCGATACCCCGAGGCGGCGCTCGGCCTGCCGGATGTCGGCTATATGCGCCAGCTTTCGCCGGAAGGTGTCCTTTCGGTCAATCCGTCGGGCATTCTGGCGCTGCATGGCAGCGGCCCCAAGGAGGCCGTCGACGTGCTGAAGAAGACGAGCATCCCGTTCATCGAGGTGCCCGAGCGCTACGATCGTGAAGGCATCCTCGAAAAGATCCATATCGTCGGCAAGGCGCTCGGCGCCAATGCCAAGGCGGATGCGCTGGCAGCCGAGATCGACGCCAAGCTGGAGGCCGCCGAAAAGCAGACCGCTTCGATCAAGGACCGCAAGCGCATCCTGTTCGTCCTGTCGTTGCAGGGTGGCAAGATCCTCGCCGCCGGCAGCCAGACCGCCGCCGATGGCATCATCAAGCTTTCCGGCGGCGTCAATGCGATCGACGGTTTTTCCGGCTACAAGCAATTGTCCGACGAGGCTGTCGTCACCGCCAGGCCGGACGTGATCCTGATGATGAACAATGCCGGCCCGGCCGTATCGGACGACCAGCTGTTCGCCCGCCCGTCCATTTCATCGACGCCGGCGGGCGTTGCCCGCAAGGTGGTCCGCATGGATGGCGGCTATCTGCTCGGCTTCGGCCCGCGCACGGCCGACGCCATCCATGATCTTGCCGTCTCGCTTTATGGCGGGCAGGTCACGGACTGAGCGAGCCCCGATGGCCGATCAATCGATCGCAAGTGCGGCGGGCGTTATGGCGACTGCATCCGAAGGTGACCGTTCAGGACGCGCCCGGATCGTCATCCTGTTTTTGTGCGTGGGACTTGGGCTTGTCGTGCTGTTGTCGCTGACATCAGGCGCATCCGATGCGTCGGCCGTCAGCGTTATCAGCGACTGGCTGTTGGGGGCGGCGCCCGGCAATGAGGCGTTGAACGCTCGCGACCGCCTGATCGTCTACGACATCCGTCTGCCGCGCGTCATCCTCGGCGTGCTGATTGGCGCGGCACTCGCCGTCTCCGGCGCGGTCATGCAGGGGCTGTTCCGCAACCCGCTGGCCGATCCCGGCCTAATCGGCGTTTCGGCCGGAT